>NZ_FXBB01000014.1 GCF_900177735.1 Dethiosulfovibrio salsuginis
AGTCGAGCCGACTAAGCCGGAGGCAGCGGCACAGCCCGACAGGCTTCTTCCGTCCGATACTGCGGTCGTTGCCGAGGTCGTCAAGCCAGAGCCACCGACCAGCATCGGGCTAAGAGTCGGTGGAACACCGGAGTCGGTGAGTCCTTTGGATCAGTCGACACCATCCGAGGTAACGACTCAGGCCGATCCAATAGAGCCGGAGCTGATGGTCCCAAAGGCCCATCCTTCGACGGAGCTCCCTGCGTCAACGGCAAAGCCCGAGGCATTAAAGACAGCCTCTCCAATAAGGGCAGATCAAGCCCCCACCCCGAGCGGTGAGGTCGCTTCCTCTATAAAACTGGAAGGCATTCCAGTGATGGCAGAGCCACAGACCCAAGTCGAGCCGACTAAGCCGGAGGCAGCGGCACAGCCCGACAGGCTTCTTCCGTCCGATACTGCGGTCGTTGCCGAGGTCGTCAAGCCAGAGCCACTTATCGGCATTGGGTTAGGCATTGGTGGGTCGTCGGAGTCGGTGAGTCCTTTGAACCAGCCGACATTACTCGAGGTAACTACTCAGGCTGACCCCATAGAGCTGGAGACCGTGATTCCAAATACACAGTCTTCATTGGCTGAGACTCCAGCGGCATTGATCAAACCGGAAATAGGCTCTACCGTAAAGGCCGATCAACCCTTCTCCCCAAGCGGTGAGGTAGCTTTATCAGCAAAACCGAGTGGAACTCAGCCTGTTTCAGTCGTAGCGGAACCGTCCCAGGTTGCCCATGCTGCCACCGCTGTAGCTCAGGAAGCGGTTCCACATAGGATAAAGATAGTAACCCCTAGAACCGTCCAGTCCAGAGGATATTCGGTATCCTCTGAGCCCGCCTCTCTATCGAACATGGAGGAAGGTAAGGCCAACTCCCTGTCGGAGCCTAAGGCAAAGGAAGCCCCGATGTTCCTCTCCAGCTGGACACCGGAGAAAAGGGATGAAAAGTTTCAGCCCGTTGCGGAAATATCCGAAAATAAACCAGAGGATAGCTTCCAAAAGGTCTTCGATAAGGGGCTTGAAAACCTTGTGGTACAGACTGACGTCAGGCAGTCGGTCCAGCCAAAATCGGAGCCCCTTCCGACCCAGACGATGTATCTACCTCAGAAAGGGCCCGACGCCCTTCCTCACGGTCTGGTCCAGGTGGTCCGCCACGTCATGGCCGACGGAACCCAAAAGGCCACCGTCATAATAGACCCTCCTGCATTAGGAAGGGTTGAGGTTGAAGTCAGAGCCACATCGACGGGCATAGAGGCCAGCTTCAAAGTGGACAGTGCCCAGGTTCGGGAGATGATAAAGCCCCAGATCCCTGTCCTTCAGGATATGCTGTCCCAGCAGGGCATAGTGGCTTCCTCTATCAGCGTCGATATCAGGCAGGGCGACGAAAGACGTTCCCCCTGGAGAGATAGCCTAGACTCTATAAAGCTCCGCAGGAGAAAAGGAGCCTCCGAGGAAGAGGAACTGGAGATCCCCTTGATGGATACAGCCAGGTTGGACATGGAAAGAGGCGTCCTTCAGTGGTACGCATAAAAAGGAGTGAGACCTTATGACCACCGTAAATCCCTATTCATCGGTAAACGCAGCTTCGTCTTTCACAAATCAGTCCAGGGAGATAAAAAACGCCATGGACAAAGACGATTTTCTAAAACTCTACATAGAACAGCTTAAAAATCAGGATCCTATGGAGCCAATGGACAGCAACCAGATGGCAGCCCAGTTCTCCCAGTTCAGCACCGTCGAACAGCTCATAAACATGAACACCACCATGGAGCAGATGGTATCCCTACAGCTAGGCAACGCCGTAGGCTACATAGGTTTTGAGGTCACCTACTCCGCCAACACCATCGACGATGAAGGCAACGTTATAACCGAGGAAAAGACGGGCATAGTAAAGTCCATCTCCCATAAAAACGGATCGGTTATCCTGAAAATGCTGGACGGCTCTGAGGCGGAGATGGACAGGATAATCTCGGTGCAGGTTCCCGGAACCTCGGATAGTTAGTATGGTTCTTATAGCGTTTTCGTTATCACAGGCCCACCACGGACGGCGGGACATACAGAGAGGCAAGGGAATGCCGATCTCTAAACAACTCGAAGGAGGTCGTTTTTAATGTTAAAGTCTCTTATGACCGGCGTCAGCGGAGTAAAGGTTCACCAAAAGCGTATGGACGTGGTAGGTAACAACATAGCCAACGTAAACACCACCGGATTCAAGGGCTCTTCGGTTATATTCCAGGACCTGCTCTCCCAAAACCTTAAGGGGGCTATGGCACCGGACCAGAATAGAGGCGGAGTCAACGCCCAACAGATAGGCACAGGGGTCGGCGTAGGAGCCATAGAGACGATCCACACCCAGGGCACCGTGTCCCAGACCGGTAACAGGACCGACATGGCCATCCAGGGAGACGGTTACTTCATCGTCCGTAGCGGTCAGGAGGATCTCTACACCAGGGCGGGAAACTTCGTCTTAGACAGCAACTCCGACCTTGTCATGTCCGGCACCGGCTACAAGGTCCAGGGCAACGAGGTTACCATCGACGAGGACGGCAACGAGATCTGGGGCTCTACCCTGGACGATATAAATATCCCTCTCGGCAAAAAGATGGAGGCCAAGGCCACCTCTACTGTCGGGTATCGCTGTAACCTGGACTCAAGGGTCGACCCCTACCTGCCGTTCGGTATCCCCGAGGGGCTTAAGTTCTCTGCCCTCGACGCCAAGAAAACACCTTATACAATAGAGGTGTCCGAAGGCTCCGACGTGGACGATTTTCTCGTAGTCCGTGTCACAAACGAGACCGACAAGAGCGTTGAGATATTCAAGTTCGAGTTCGATGGCGTGGAGCAGAGTTCGAGCGACGATTCTATATATTACCCTAAGCTAAAAGATACCGACGAAACGGCTTTTAATTCGGAGACCGGTAAAATGCGTATAAGGGATCTTGAGTTCCCTCTTGGTGCCTACATGAACTACCAGGCGGTCACCATAGACGACAGCACCGGAACCAGCCATACCTACCTGGCGGAGGTTACCGAGGGCGAGAAGGACGCGGTGGTAAAACTCTGGGGCCAGGGCAAAAACGAGATCACCGGAGCCTTACAGAAGGACTACTTCCAGTGGACCGTACCGAAGACCGACGAAGGTCTTTTCGATCCCGATAGCACCTTAAGCATCTCCACCGGAAACGATAGTGAGTTTCCCGACGAGATCAGCCTTTTCATGAACGTAGGCTCTTCGGGAAAGACCCTTAACTTCCGGGGCAACGTCAACCCCATCATTGGTCCTGCGACCAGCAACAGCGTGGTCAACAAAGACGGAAACACCGCTAGACTTGGACTGTCGACGGAGTTAACCTCGGTCTACGATATAACCGTTGGAAATGACACCATAACCGTGGACACTTCTTTCTCGAAAAGCAACGTTGCCATAGGGGAGAGCTTCACCATGACCTTTGCTTCGGAGGCCGACGCAAACGGTACCAAAACTTCGAAGACCGCAACCTTGACCCTTCGCTGTATCGGTTTCAACGAGGCAGGGAACGGCCTCTTTCAGTGGTACGATTCCGCTGCAGCCACGCCGTCGTGGAAGGACTTTGGGGGTACCGATCCTACGGTTAGCCTTAGGCAATTTACAGCAGCAACTACAGCTGCAGACGGAGATTACACCCTGTCCTACAACGCCACCACCGGGGCCTTCTCCGTGACGCCGCCTGCGTCCTCTTATCTGCCCAGTGCGACGCCTCCTACGGCTATAGGATACGTGGAAAACTTCCAGAATCAGGCCTATCCCACGGCCTTCTCCAACATGGCCACCAACGGAAACTACGCCGTCGGCCTTAAGACACCGGAGACCTACACCGAAACCGGAGTGGGTGGTGGAACAGACGACTTTGCTCTATCCATGTCCCTGCCCCAGTCGGTCAGCGTAGGGGAGGAGATTGAGCTTACTTTAAACACCGAGGTCACAGGAGGAACCACGAGTTCGGGGACCGCAACCCTTCATCTGAAGTGTATCTCCCTTAACTCCGCCGGAAACGCCGTCTTCCAGTGGTCTGACGATGGAGGAACCACGTGGAAGGATTTTGCCGTCAACGGAGGGACTGACCCTGAAGTAGCTGGTTTGGATTACTACGATGCCGAGGTGGCAGACCCTACTACATCAACAGCTCCTGGCGGGTGGACCACTTCCGCAGCTACTCCTGGCAATCCCTATACTCTAGGGTATGATCCCTCTTCTGGGTCTTTCGTGCTTGGCATGACCGATAATGGCAACGATAACAGAGTGGACCTCGCTAAGTTAACTCCTGAGACAAGTGCTAACTTAGGTACGGTTGGTTCTGACTGGACCGTAACTCCGACCCTACCTTCGGTAGTAAAGGTCGGAGACGAGATAAAACTTGACCTTGTCAGTGAAGCTGCAGGAAATTCCCCTGTTACCTCGTCGGTTGACCTTAAATGTACCGGCTTCACATCAGCTGGTGTCCCTGTGTTCCAGTGGTCAGACGATGGAGGAACAACTTGGAATGATTTCGCTTCAAAAACAGCGTTGCCAGCGGGAACTGACCCCAACATCCCGGATATCTATTTCTACGACGGGGCAGCTTGGGGAACTTCCACGGTTTTAGGTGCCCAGGCTCAGCTCTCCTACAACCCAGCGTCCGGTGAATTTTCCTTTACCGTTCAGGATGCCGCTGCAACCACAGCTACGGTAGACTTGGATCCCCTTGTCTCCACAAGGGCTACGACGAAGATCAACCTTAACACACCTCAGGCTGGCTCTACGACCATAAGCGGCAACGTTTGGTCGGTTAACGCCGAGCTTCCCAAGACGGTTTCAAAAGGTGAGGAGATAGAGTTAAAACTGAGAAACGGTTTGGATAACGGAGATCCTGACCTTGACAGAACACTGAGACTCATTTGTGATGGTTTCGATGGAGCAGGTGATCCGATATTCAGGTATCACGATGGCGCTGCTTGGCAGTCTTTCGGAGTTGGTGGAGTCGGGCCTGACTTGGCCAATATGTACTACCACGATGGAACGAACTGGGAGACCTCCGATGGAACAGGAAATAGGGCTCGTCTCAGCTACGCCTCTGGGGTGTTTACCTTTGATATCGGCAACGGCACTGCCTTTACCGATAGCGTAGCTCTCGCCTCCATCACTGGTTCCAGAATTTTCCACGAGCCTACCGATTTCCAGGTCCCTGCTCGGGCGGATATCGGCTATGGGTTTAAAGAGGGAGAGACTACCGACGACTTCATGACCATGACCTTGGATTACCCCGATGCAAGTGGTATATCCGCTAAGACCGAGGAGATAAAGCTCTCCTTTAGAGGAGTCTCTACCGAGGGTAACGTAATACTTCAGCCTTCGCCCTCTACTGTGAATATCCCTGTGGCCGATCCAGACGACCCGGACAAGCTCACCTTGCAGTCCCATAGGGTGACCTATGACCCAGCCACTGGCTCTGTCTCTTTGGTCAACGAGGCCACCGGCAAATCGGCTTGGAGCTACAGTAACTTTAAGTTCCAGACCACCGAGATAAACGGAGTTAACTATCTTGTGGACTACGATTCCTCTGGAGCGTCGGACGCCACCTACGGCGATATCGTAACTCTCTGGGGACCTAACGATCTTGGGGTTATGACTCCCTTTAAGATAAACACCACCGACCCCGAGGGACTAACCTACACCAACACCGCAGGAGAGATAGTTTACGGTGGAAGTCAGACCTTTGATGGGAATTTCTCCGGTGGCGTTAAGGTTACCGCTAAGCCATCGCCGACCGATCCGTCCAGGCTGATCTTCACCTACGACAGCAACAACGGAGGTAAGGCCATAACGACGATCAGGGAGAACTCCGCCAGCGTCCACGAGGGCAAAGGAACCATATACGATAGTCTCGGCAACGCCCACACCATGGAGGTGGCCTGGAAGAAGGTCGGCAACAACACCTGGAGCTGGGAGGCGTTCTTCCCCGATTCTCCGGAGCTTGCCTTGAAGGAGAACAAAGGAATTCTCCTCTTCTCCGAGGATGGGAAAATCCTCTCCGGTGGCGAGAACACCATCTCAGTGGGCTTCTCCGCCATCGGTGCGGCGGACGCTGAAATAGTTCTCGACTTCTCCGGCAAATCCTTCGACAAAGACGAGATTGATGGAGTCACCCAGTACGGCTCGGCTTTCACCACCAAGCCCTACGCCCAGGACGGCTACAAAATGGGGGTGCTGAAGGACTTCTCCACCAGCAACGACGGAACCATCGTGGGGATCTACGACAACGGTCAAAACCAGGCCCTCTACAAGGTCTCCTTGGCAAAGTTCGCCAACCCTCAGGGGCTTTTGAAGAACGGAGGCACGGTGTTCTCAAAATCCATCAACTCCGGTGAGCCTTCTGTCGTCAACGCCATGGTCGAGGGAGCTGGTTCTATCGCTGGTGCATCTCTTGAATCCAGCAACGTCGATATAACCGACGAGTTCACAAACCTGATAACCACCCAGAGGGGCTTCCAGGCGAGCTCAAGGGTCATAACCACCAGCGACTCCATGCTGGAAGAGCTGCTGAACCTCAAACGATAGGATGGTGGCTTAGATGATTAGATCGCTTTTGACCGGTGTTAGCGGGGTTATCGCTCACCAGAAAAAACTGGATGTGGTGGGCAACAACATAGCCAACGTCAACACCACTGGCTTTAAAAAATCCACAGTGGCCTTTCAGGACCTCCTGTCCCAGATGGACAGAGGGGCCATGGCCCCAGACGGCAACCGAGGCGGGGTAAACCCCCGCCAGGTCGGCCTTGGTGTAAAGGTGGGGGCTATCCAGACAATTCATACTCAGGGACCTCTCACCTTTACGGGCAACAGGACCGACATGGCCATACAGGGTGAGGGTTACTTTGTGGTGAGAGCGGGGAACGAGCAGTACTACACCAGGGCAGGCAACTTCGTCCTGGACGGCAACTCCGACCTGGTCGCCTCCGGCAACGGCTACAAGGTCCAGGGCTACGAAAAGGTCATGGGCGAGGACGGCGAGGAGATCTGGGGCGGCGGCCTGGTGGATATAAATATCCCGATGGGGCAGAAGATCGAGGCCAAGTCAACCACCTTGGTAGGGTATCGCTGTAACCTGGATGCTCGCGTTCCCAGCACCACTCCAGGTGAGGAGGCGGACCCAGAGAGCGTTCACAGAACGAGCAGCGTAATATACGATAGCCTCGGTGCTGAGCACAACATGATCACGGTCTGGACCAAGACCGGCGACAACACCTGGCAGTGGGATGTGTCCATAGAGGGAGAGGACCCGGAGGCGGAGACGCCGGAGATAGCCGTTACAGGCGGTTCTGGCACTGTTACCTTTGGTTCTGACGGCAAGATTGTGTTGGAAGAGAGCCCGGTTATCACCGTGGGTTTCTCCGCCATAGGCCTTGAGGATACGGAGATAGAGCTGGATTTCACCGGCAAGGCTTTTGGCAAAGAGACCATCGACGGCGTAACCCAGTATGGCTCTGCTTTTACGACTAAACCCTATACCCAGAATGGCTATAAAATGGGGGTTATGAACGATTTTCAGGTCTCCGAGGACGGAACTTTAGTCGGAATCTACGACAACGGTCACGTGGATTCCCTTTTCAAGGTCTCCATGGCCATGTTCTCGAACCCCCAGGGGCTCACCAAGGTCGGGGATACCGCCTTTGCCAGATCCATAAACTCCGGTGAGCCAAATATCGTCAGTGCAACCGTCGAGGGAGCGGGCACCATCGCAGGTAGCACCACCGAGTCCAGCAACGTCGAGATAACCGAGGAGTTCACCCAGATGATCCTCGCTCAGAGGGGCTATCAGTCCAACGCAAGGGTCATAACCACCAGCGACTCGGTCCTCGAAGAGGCCATAAACCTGAAACGATAGTGTCCTATGATAGAGGTCACTAGACTTAACGGGTCGGTGTTTATACTGAACGCCGGCCTGATAGAGACGGTGGAGGCGAACCCCGATACGGTGGTGACCTTGGTCAACGGTCACCGATACGTGGTTCAGGAGTCTCCTGAAGAGATAATGGAAAGGGCGGCGGCCTATCAGGAAAAAAGGTGGCCGCCCTCTTTGACGTGATGGTCGTCTAGCGGTTATGATATAGACGGACCTTTACGGTTTAGTCGATATTCGGTGAAAATGGGGGCTTCATAGTGGATCTTGCATCGGTCGTAGGACTGTCTCTTGCGTTAATTCTGGTTATAGGGGGGATCGTGGCAGGTGGAGAGGCCGCTGCTTTCATAAACCTTCCCTCCCTCCTCATCACCGTAGGCGGAACCTTCGGGGCTGTCATAATGGCAAACCCTATGGGACGTATAAAAAATCTGGGAAAAGTCACCAAAATAGCCTTTTTCTCCCAGACTCCCGATATGGTCTCCCTTGTTCAGACCATAGTCAGTTTCGCCGAGAAAGCCCGAAGGGAGGGGCTTCTCGCCCTGGAGGCCGACGCAGGGGAGCTGGACGACGAGTTTCTGTCTAAGTCGATCCAGTTAGTCGTCGACGGAACCGACCCTGAGCTGGTGAAGGCCATCCTGGACACCGAAATAAGCGTCCTGGAGGAGCGACACGCCGCCAACAAAGGCATGTTCGACACCATGGGCGAGCTTTTCCCCGCCTTCGGCATGTTAGGAACCCTCATCGGTCTCATAGCGATGCTCCGAAACCTGGACGACCCCGGTTCTTTAGGGCCCGGCATGGCGGTGGCCCTTATAACCACCTTCTACGGGTCCTTTATGGCGAACCTTGTGGCCCTCCCTATCTCCGCCAAGCTGGCGGCCCGGTCCTCCGAGGAGACGGTGGTCCGTGAGCTGATGGTGGAGGGGGTGCTGGCCATCCAGGCGGGAGAAAACCCCCGCATAGTCGAGGAAAAACTGAAGGTCTTTCTGCCTCCCGAACAGCGTAAGGAGCTTGAGGAGAAAAACGGAACAGAGAAAGGCGGCGAGTAAACCTTGGCCAGAGAGAGAAAGAAAAAGGAGGAGAAAGGCGGTGCTGGCTGGCTGGCTACCTACGGCGATATGGTCACCCTTCTTCTGACTTTTTTCGTCCTCCTCTTCGCCTTTTCCTCTCTGGACGTGGAGAAGTTCAAGAAGATGATGGTCTCCTTTCAAGGTGCTTTAGGGGTCATGCAGGGTGGGAAGTCCCTCCAGGAGGATCCCCTTCCCTACGGTGGCGCCTCGGGCTACGACGCCGGAGAGGAAAAGAGGCAGACCCAATCCACCTTCGAGGTTGAAAAGGAGCTTAGGTCCTTCCTGAAGGACAACGAGCTGGAAGAGGAGGTCTCCATAAAAGTCGATCAGAGAGGGGTCACTGTGTCCCTGTCGGATCAGTTTTTATTCCCCCTAGGGGGCATAGAGGTTCGTCCTGAGGGAAAGAGAATCCTGACCAGGCTTGGGGCACTGCTCAGAGGCAGGATTCCCGCCCTTGCGGTGGAGGGGCACACCGACGATAGACCTCTTCGAGGGGGGCCCTACAGGGATAACTGGGGCCTATCTTCCATCAGGGCAGCGGTGGTGGCCTCCTACATGGTAGACAGCGGCGGAATAGCCCCTGATATAATTCAGGCGGTAGGATACGGTCCCTACAGGCCTGTGGTGCCCAACGATAGCGACGAGAACAGGGGCTTAAATCGAAGGGTAGACCTGGTGATCCTCTCCAAGTACCCCAAACAGTGATCACAGATCGGAGGATTAATTTTGAAAAAGATTTTGTTGATTGTCTTAGTTGCTCTGGTCGCCCTGGCTGGTGGTCTAGGAGGGGGCTACTTCCTGGGAATCCGTTTTGGCGGAGGTCAACAGAGCGTCACAGGGGTGTCTAAAGATCTGGAGCGACCGGGACCTATCGTCGATTTTGGCGATTTCGTCATAAACCTGGCGGATAAAGATCCTAGGCTCGTCAATTTCGAGATGGCTCTGGAAGCCTCTGGTTCCAAGGCTGAGCTGATTCTTGCGGACGGAGGGTGGCGTAGCCATATCCGTAACGAGATTCTGCTCACCGTGAAGGACCATATCGCCGACGATTTCAGAAGTGCCGAGGGTGTTATGGAGCTTAGCGACAATCTCAAAAGGCGGATCAACGCCATTCTGCCCTCGGTGGACGGTAAGGTGGTTGTCCGCAGGGTCCTCTTTCGCAAGTTCGTTACCCAGTAGATTGGTTCCCGGTGGAAAGGTGGTGAGGAACTGTGACTCCCGACGTACTTTCCCAGTCTGAGATAGACTCTCTCCTCGATATCCTCACCAGTGGGGACGTCGATTTCGAGGAGATCTCCCAGGCTTCTTCGGAAAAAAACATAAAGGGATACGACTTCCGTCGTCCCGACAAGTTCAGCAAAGACCAGCTGAGGGCGATTCAGATGATCCACGAGTCCTTCAGCAGGCAGTTGACCACGAGCCTATCCACAATGGTTCGTTCAATAGTGACCTGCGAGGTTGCTTCGGTGGACCAGGTCGCCTACGAGGAGTTCGTCCGTTCTATGGTCCAGCCGACGGTTATGGGGGTTCTGGAGATGTATCCCCTCGAGGGCAACGCCGTAATCGATATGAATCCAAGCCTGGTCTTTTCGATAATAGATCGCCTTTTAGGGGGAAAAGGAGAGATCTTCGGCAAGCCCAGAGATCTCACCGATATAGAGTCTACGGTCATAGAGAGGGTCTTTATGAAGATGCTGGAGATACTGGAGGACAGCTGGTCTACCGTTGTGGACGTACGTTTCCGGTTCGAGAGCATGGAGAGCAACCCTTTCTTCGTCCAGATCTGTCCCGGTACCGATATGGTGCTACTGGTCACTTTGAAGGTGTCCGTAGGCGACGTAGAGGGGATGGTCAGTCTCTGTATCCCCTATTTCGTTATGGAGCCGGTTATGGACAAGCTGAGCTCTCAGATATGGTTTGCCTCCACAGGCAAAAACAAAGAGCAGGATAGCCGTTCTTTCCTGGTCTCCAGCATGGGCACCGTTAGGGTTCCTCTCAGCCTGGAGCTCGGCGATACGGTTCTGTCTCTGTCGGATATAATGAGGCTTCAGGTCGGAGACGTAATTCGTCTGGACTCGGCTACCGACGATCCGGTCAAGATAAGGGTAGGGAGCAGGGTCAAGTTTACAGGACGACCTGGCACGGTGGACGGTCGCTATTCCGCCGAGGTCCTCGACGTGGCCTGGGATGGCTCGCTGGAAGAGTACGAGGAGGGATAGGCCATGGCTGATGATCTGCTCAGTCAGGACGAGATAAACGCGTTACTTGAGGGTACTTTAGGGGGCGATTCTGGCGGTGGAGGAGGATCCACTTCTCTGAGCCAGCCCCAGTTAAACGCCATGGACGACATGGCGAATATGTTTGTCGATGCGGTCTCCGGTGTGGTTGGGATGCTTTCAGGCCGGGAGGTCACCGTGACGGTGTCCAAAGCCGGAGAGATTCCTCAATCCGATCTGTCTAGTGGCGAGACTCAGGGCAGAAATCTACTGTTCTCCGTCGATTGCGACGGTTTCGATAACGCCCCTATGGCTATGGTCATGTCTGAGATTGGGGTCTTGATGCTCGCGGACCTTATGATGGGTGGAGAGGGAAAGGACCTTCCTGAAGAGGCAAACGAGCTTTTCGTGAACGCCGCCCAAGAGGGCTTGAGCCAGGTGATGGGAGCGGCTATGACCTCTCTCAGCGGAGCTCTAAAAGGCCGCAGGGCCATGCCCAGCAACCCCTCGGCAAAGATGGAGGAAGGGGAGTGGCTTCCCTTCCCCTCTGAGGGAGAGGATGGAAAGATATGGAGAGCCGCTCTGGACGTGGAGATAGACGGCCTCTCTCCTTTCAGCTCTATCGTCTGCATCCCTAACGATTCGGCGGCTACCTTTGCTGACGCCCTGATAGGCGATCCTGAGCCCGCTCCTGCTCCGCCGCCGCCTAAAGCCTCCGCGCCTCAGGCCTCCCCACCTCAGGCTCAGCCGCCAGCTCAGCCTAGGGCACCTCAGCCAGGCTACGCACCGCCACCGCCGCCGCCACAGCAGCCGGTTGACGTGAGGCCAGCGGAGTTTGGCCCTATAGTGCCGTCAGGGGGCCAGCAGGAGCCTTCCAACATAGGGCTTATCGTGGACATTCCCGTCAGGGTTACCGTTGAATTAGGTAGAACGAGAAAAACAGTAGGAGAGGTATTGTCATTTGCCCCCGGTTCCGTGATAGAATTGGACAAGATGGCAGGGGAGCCTGTGGATGTTCTGGTAAACGGAAAGCTTATCGCTAAAGGAGAGGTTGTCGTCATAGACGAGAACTTCGGCGTGCGGGTTACGGAGATTTTAAATATGGGCGACAGGATCAACTCTATTGGATCCTGATACCTTGCGGGCCCCTATATATACGAACAGGAGGGACATAAATGCCTACAGTCCTTATCGTCGATGACGCAGCGTTTATGAGGATGATGCTCAAGGATATTCTCTCTAAGAACGGTTTTGAGGTTCTTGGAGAGGCGGAGAACGGCCAGGTGGCGGTCAATATGTACAAGGAGCTTAACCCAGACATAGTGACCATGGATATCACCATGCCAGAGATGAACGGAATCGATGCTGTAAAGGCCATAAAGGCGGTCAACCCTGGATGCCGGATAGTTATGGTCAGTGCCATGGGGCAGCAGTCGATGGTTATAGAGGCGATTCAGGCTGGTGCGAAGGACTTCATAGTAAAGCCCTTCCAGCCCGATAGGGTCGTCGACGCTCTGACCAAGGTCCTGGGGTAAGGGGCGTTTTCGTTGCTCAGAGGGCTTTTAGTTACGGTGGTGGCGTTATGTTCCATCTTAACCGGACTTGGGGAACCGGCTTGGGCCCTGTCCTCTGTGGCTGTGGAGACTTATCTCGTAAAGGTTCTTCTGGCCGTGGCTCTTCTCGGAGCCATCGGTGCTCTCCTCGTCCGGTGGGGGCCAAGGTTCCGCAGGGCCTCCGGCTCCGGCCTTGAGGTTCTGACGTCTCTGCCTCTGGGCAGAGGCGTTATTTATGTTGTCAGATTTTGTTCCGAGGTTATACTGCTAGGCGAGACAAAGACAGGCTACACCGTCTTAGGTCGTTATCGGGCAGAACAGTGGGAGGAGCTTTACGGTGTCGATGAAAAAAAAGATATTTTCCATTAGCCTTATTGCCTCTCTGCTGTGTCTTTTCGCTTTGTCCATGGCATGGGCCCAGCCAGAGCCACCGATTCCGCCTATCCCGGCGGTCAGGATAGCCGTTGAAGGGGCTTCGTCCGATCAGGACGTGGTAAACACCATCCAGATAGTGGCTCTTTTGACCATCCTGAGCGTCGCCCCTGCGATTCTTCTCATGGTCACCTGCTTTACCAGAATCATCGTGGTCCTTGGCTTTGTCAGGAGGGCTCTAGGGCTCCAACAGACCCCTCCTAACCAGGTAATAGTGACCCTCGCTCTCTTTCTGTCTTTATACATTATGTCCCCTACCTGGGACATAATGTATAAAGACGGTCTCGCTCCCTATATGGCAGGTCAGATAGGGGTGGCTCAGGCCTGGGAGCGTTCTTCCGCTCCCCTCAGGGCCTTTATGCTGAGGCAGACCAGACAGGAAGAGCTTTCCCTTATGGTCTCTATGGCCGATCTCCCCAGGCCTGAAAACGCCGATCAGGTTCCTACCAGGATATTGCTTCCCGCCTTTATGCTTAGTGAGATGAAATCGGCGTTTCAGATGGGCATAGTCATATTCGTTCCCTTCATAGTGGTAGACATGATTATATCCAGCGTGTTGATGAGTATGGGTATGATAATGCTTCCCCCTATGATGATCTCTCTGCCCTTTAAGGTGCTTCTCTTCGTTATGGCCGACGGCTGGAATCTGGTTATAGTGAGCCTTATAAAGAGTTTTCGCTGATATGTGAGGAGGTTATACTGTGGAGGTTCTGAGCGTCAGCGATATGCTGGTAGAGTCCATGAAGGTCTCCCTTATGGCCTCTCTTCCTATTCTGCTGGTGGCTATGGTGGTTGGGCTTATAATAGGTATCCTTCAGACCGCTACGTCCATCCAGGAGCAGACCCTTTCATTTGTCCCTAAGATAATGGCTATAATGGGGGCTCTGTTGGTTATGGGGCCCTGGATGTTCGGTCTGGTAAACCAGCTGGCTATAGATCTTCTCGGTCAGCTTCATAGGTTCGTTCGCTGATGGGACTGGATTTACTCACAGGTCAGGTCCCTGTATATATTCTGGTGTCTATCAGGTTTTTGGGGCTGTTTTACGTAGCTCCCGCCATAGTAGGAGCCAGCTTTCCCGTGCCTTTCATCTTCTGGCTGTCCGTTTTTATGTCGATGATAGTGGTTCCCCTTATGGGAGGGACCGTTCCTACAGTCCTCTTTTCCGGTATTCTGCCCCTGTTTTTGGCGGGAGCTAGAGAGATTTTGGTCGGGATTTTTATCGGTTTTTTTTCCGCCTGTCCCTTCTACGTCCTTCAGGTCGCAGGACGAATGATAGGCACCAGCATGGGCCTAGCCATGGTCAGCGTTTTAGATCCTATATCTCAGGATGAAGAATCAATTATAGGTCAATTTCAAATTCTGGTGGGGTTGTGGTTTTTCCTCTACTGGAACGGCCATATACTACTGGTGAGGGCGGTTTTGGAGAGCTTTAGGCTGTTGCCTATAGGCGGCATGGGCTTGGCTGTCGCCTCCGACATGGGGTTGGCTAAATGGGCGGGCGATCTTTTCGTTATGGCTTTCATGATGTCAATCCCCTTTTACGGTGCCCTCCTTATCACCGATATAGGGCTAGGGTTTCTGGCCCGTACGGTTCCTCAGATGAACGTCTTTATCCTTGGGTTGCCTATAAAGATAGGGCTAGGTATCTTCCTGTTGATGGTGCTGCTTCCTGTAATGGTCGGCATACTTCACGACAGAATAGAGCCTTTTCTCCGTCTCGCTCTCATAGGACTAGGTGCTTGGCGATGATAAGAGCCTTAGGGCTTCAGTTCTTCGCTCAGGAGAAGACCGAGCCCGCTACTCCCAGAAAGAGACAGAAAGAGAGGGAGGAGGGCCGGGTAGCTAAAAGCCAGGACCTGGGCGCTGGAGTGGTCATTATATCCGGTTTGCTGATGATACTGCTTTTCGGAGGATGGATATTCGATGGTCTTTCCTCTCTGACCAAAGATCTCATAATGTTTATGGGGGACGAAGCCCTCTGGCAGGAGGGCTGGTTTGAGATTATAGCGGTAAAGTCGGTGGCGACCTACGGTCTATACCTTTTCCCTCTTGCCCTGGCCTGTTTTGTCGCCGCCTTCTTTATCTCCGTGGTCCAGGTGGGCTTTTTCATAAGCTCTAAGCCCCTTACCCCTAAAATGGACCGTTTTAACCCTATATCGGGGCTGAAGAAAATTGTTTCCCTACGGTCCCTCGTAGAGCTATGTAAGGGCCTACTCAAGGCGCTGATCTTGGCGATAATGCTCTACTCCGCCCTTACAGGCGATCTAGATGAGATGATAACCTATATCCGTTTTCCCTTGGGAGAGGCGGTCCCTAGGCTTCTTTGGAAGCTGTGGATGCTTAGTTTTAAGATGACGCTGCTCCTGTTGGTTATCGCCCTGTTCGACTGGGGATACCAGAAGTGGGAGTTCGAGAAAAACATCCGAATGAGCAAGCAGGAGATAAAAGAAGAGTACAAGCAGATGGAGGGAGACCCTCAGATAAAGCAGAAGATCCGTCAGAAGCAGAGGGAGATGGCCCAGAAGAGGATGATGGCCGATGTCCCCAAAGCGGACGTAGTCATAACCAACCCTACGACTCTGGCGGTGGCTATAAAGTACGAAAAAGGCAAAATGGAGGCTCCGGTGGTTCTGGCTAAAGGCAAGGATAAAGTCGCCGCCAGAATCAGGGAAATAGCGGAGGAGAATAAAATACCTGTTGTGGAAAATAAGCCCCTGGCCTGGGCTCTGTACGAATCAGTCGAGGTCGGAGAGGCTATACCTGAAAAGCTGTACAAAGGCGTGGCGGAAGTCCTGGCCTTCGTATACGGTTTTAAGGATAAAGGAAAGGGCTAGGCCCTTTCTGGCTTGGAGGGGAATGTTTTATGGCGGAGGAAAGAGCTGGAAACTCAGCGGTAGGAAGAATGATGAGGTTCTCCGACGTCGGCATCGCTTTGCTGATGATTATGGTGGTGATCATGATGATCATCCCTCTTCCGACGTGGCTTCTGGACCTGCTGTTGACTCTGAACATCACTTTAGGGGTAGTGGTCCTCTTGGTGACTTTTTACGTGAATAGAGCTCTGGAGATCTCGTCTTTCCCCTCTATACTGCTTATCGTCACCCTTTTCCGTCTCGCCTTGAACGTGTCTACGACCAGGTTGATACTGCTTAAAGGGGATGCGGGAAATATCATAAGCTCTTTCGGAAACTTCGTCGTCGGCGGAAACTACGTCGTCGGTGCGGTGGTGTTCCTTATTTTGGTTATCATCCAGTTTTTGGTCATAACCAAAGGTGCCGAAAGGGTTGCGGAGGTCGCCGCCCGGTTCACCTTAGACGCCATGCCAGGAAAACAGATGGCAATCGATGCCGACTTAAACGCCGGTCTCATCGACGAGCTAGGAGCCAAGGAGCGAAGAAGGGATATCCAGAGGGAGGCCGATTTTTACGGCTCTATGGACGGTGCCTCTAAGTTCGTCAAAGGGGATGCGGTGGCTGGACTTATAATAACGGTGATAAACATCCTAGGAGGGCTCTCTATCGGGGTCTTCCAAAGAGGGCTCTCTATGGGCGAGGCCGCCGGGGTTTACAGCCTTCTCACCGTAGGGGACGGACTGGTCTCTCAGATACCGGCCCTTCTTTTCTCCACCGCTACCGGTATTATAGTCACAAGAGCGGCCAGCGACTCCAACCTTGGGCAGGACGTGCTTGCCTCTTTTGTCCGGTATCCTAGGCCTCTTATGATAGGGACGGCCCTTCTCTTCGGGTTCGCCATGGTTCCCGGCCTTCCGACTATACCTTTTATTGTTCTCGCCGTTTTTCTCGGTATGATGGCCTACGGTGTCTACAGGGAGGTTACCGGTCAGGAGATGGCCGCCCGTGAAGGAGAGGGTAAATCCTCCGGTGCCGGTGGACCTGGAGCGGTAGGGGAAGGGGAAGGGGAGGGCGGCCAGCCTCCTAGGGCTCCAGCCTCTCCTGACGACGTTATGAAGCTGTTGGCGGTAGACCCTATGGAGATGGAGATAGGCTATGGGGTTATCCCCTTAGTCGACCCCAACCAAGGTGGAGATATGCTCGACCGGATAAGCACCATCAGAAAACAGATGGCTATGGACATGGGGCTGGTGGTCCCCTCCATAAGGATAAGGGACAACATACAGCTTAAGCCCTCCGAATACCTGATAAGGGTAAAAGGAGCGTTAGTCGGCCAGGGGGACCTCATGCCCGAGCACTATCTGGCGATGGACACCGGCAACGTAATCGACGAGGTCGTGGGAGTTCCAACAACCGAGCCAGCTTTCGGCTTGCCAGCCCTCTGGATCTCCCCGGAACTCAGGGATCGGGCGGAGGCCGGTGGATATACGGTGGTCGACGCCCCTTCCGTTTTGGCAACCCATCTGTCGGAGATCATAAAGGTCCATGGAGCGGATCTGATCACCAGGCAGGAGATACAGAAGCTCACCGACATGGTGAAAGAGAGCAATTCGGCGGTGGTGGAGGAGATGCTGGGAGTCGTAGGACTCGGGGATATACAGAAAGTCCTCCAGAACCTCGTGTCCGAGCATATACCTATAAGGGATTTGGTAAGTATATTCGAGACCTTAGCGGACTACGGCAGGCTCTCCACCTCGGTGGACTATCTCACCGAAAGGGTGAGGGAAAGTCTGTCCAGGATAATATCCCTTCGTCTGAAAGAGGACGGTGTGGTGACCGTCGCCACTTTATCCCCTGCGTGGGAGCAGAGGGTTCGAGATGCCCTGGAGGGCGATTTGGTCAAAGGTTGGAGGTTGAACATGGATTCAAGGGAGATCTCCAGGCTTGTCTCGGCGGTATCGTCTAAATCGGAGGAGATCATGATACAGGGCCATTCTCCTGTGTTGTTGGTCAGTCCAGACGTCCGTCTGGTCGTAAGACGAATTCTCGAAGCGTCGTTGCCCGCCATGTTCGTGGTATCCTATAATGAAATAAGCCAGGGGATAGATATTCAGTCTTTAGGGATGGTGGAGTAGACCATGAGGGTTATCCAGAAAATCACATTTGAGGCCAAAGACGACGCCGAGGCTATCAGGATAGCCTCCGATCGTCTTGGAAGAGATGCGGTTGTGCTGTCCACCCGTCCGGTGAACAAAGGGGGCTTTATGGGGCTTTTCGGAAAGCCCGCCCTTGTGGTCACCGCAGGTCTGCTGGAGGAGGACACCCCTAGGGAGGAGAAGCCTCTAGGGGACGACCTGGCCCAGAGGGTAAGGGCCTTTCAGCAGCTCCTGGAGGCCAAGACCTCCTTGGATCAAGCCCCCCAAAAAAGCCCTCCTGCGGTGGATCCGACGGACGACGATCGCCTTGAGATCGGAGGTCGATTGGTGGCCTCGGGCACGCCGATGCACGCTCGTCAGGTAGCCCAGGCTTACGGAGAGTCAGCTCCAAAGAAAGATCCCGAGAGGGATCTGGCTCAGGACGTGGAGAGGATACAGAAAACCCTCGCCATGGTCCTCGATAGGCTCGACGGAGTGAACTCGGCAGTAGACACGGACACCGCGGAGATAAAACCCTCCAGCCCAGTAGCTACAGGGTATTCAGATTTAGATAACCGCTCCGAGCCCTTTCGGGAGATGATGATCCGTTCCGACATGACCGAGCCTTTCGTGGAAAAGGTCATAGAGGAATACGACGGGCCTTGGGAGGAGGGCTCCTTTTTCCAGTGGCTAGCCTCTCGTATAAGGACACCTTACGGCAACAACCTCGAGGCACTTGGGGGTCCTAGGGCTATGTTTATAGGTCCGACAGGGGTAGGTAAAACCACCACTATAGCCAAGCTGGCGGCGATCAGCTCCCTTTGGGAGGATCGGAAGGTCGCTTTAGCTACGTCGGATACCTATCGAATCGCCGCAGTAGAGCAGCTTAGGACCTACGCCAAGATTCTCGGGGTTCCTGTCGAGGTCATATTTGAGCCTAAAGACCTGGTCAAGATGGTGAAAAGGCCCGACTCGGACCTGATCCTCCTGGATACAGCCGGAAGAAGCCAGAGGGATAAAAGGCGATTCGACGAGGTCAGAGAGCTGTACGATGCCTTTAAGCCTCAATGCGTACATCTGGTTATATCCGCTAGCTCTAAGTTCAGGGATATGCTGGACGTTATAGATCGTATGGGAGGTATCCCCGTATCAAACTTGGTGTTTACAAAAATAGACGAAACCCTTACCCTTGGACCGGTGCTGGAGATAGCTCTCAACTTCGATATCCCTATATCTTTTTTCACCTTCGGCCAGAACGTGCCTAACGATATAGAGGTAGCGTCGGCGGATAAGCTCGTTCGCATGGCCCTAGGCGGTGAGGACCTTGGCTGACATGAGATCCGGTTCGGTGGATCAGGCGGCAGAACTTCGTCGCATGATGGCATCGGTGGTATCCCCTCCATCGTCAAAAATATCCCGCTCCCTCCGCTCCATAGCGGTAGTAGGAGGCAAAGGAGGGGTGGGAAAGAGCAACCTGTCCGTCAATCTGGCACTGGCCATGGGACAGAGCGGAACCAGGGTCGCTCTCCTGGACGGAGATCTGGGGCTCGCCAACATAGATATCCTCCTGGGAGTTCAGCCGAGCTATAATCTCACCCATCTTATAAGGGGAGAGAAAGATCTTAAGGAGATAGTCTATACCGTCGGCGATCAGGTGGTCTTGGTCCCCGGTGGCACTGGGGTAGAGGAATTGGCGAACATGGACGAATCGTCCCAGTCTGCCCTCATAGATAGGCTAGCCGACCTTGACGGTATGGCTGATATAATAATAGTGGACACCGGAGCTGGTATTCACAGAAACATGGTTTCCTTTGCCCTGGCGGTGGATACGGTGATACTGGTGACCACCCCAGAGCCGACCTCCATAAGGGACGCCTACGGACTTCTAAAATCGCTGGTTTTCAGCGCCATAGGCAAGCTGGACGTTAAAGTGCTGGTGAATATGGCTGTCTCCAGCGAGGAGGCAAAGGTGGTCTCCGATCGGATGAGGTTCGCCGCAAGCCAGTTTCTCCGTATGGAGCTAGGTTACGCCGGTTACGTCCTGATAGACCCTAGGCTAACCGAGGCGGTGAGGGCCAGAAAGCCCCTGCTCAGGCTTTTCCCTAAATCGGTCTCAGCGGAGTGTATAAGGATGATCGCCATGGATCTGGTGGAGTCGGAGGGCAGGACGTCCGGAGCAGGACGAGGGGTAAAGTCGCTGTTTTTCAAGCTCTCCAGACGTCTTGGAATGAACTCAGAAAGGGGGTAGGCTGTGGAAGCCTCCAGGTTGATAGAGTCCGATCCCTCGGTGATCGGAGCGAAGGCGGAAATATCGATCCAGACAGGACTGTACAAGGGAGAGTATCCCTCCAGGCTTGAGAACGTCGATGGGTCCGTGTGGAAGATGGGACACCCTTTTCTCGGCGGCGGTCTTCTGCCCCTTTATAGAGGTGTAGAGGTCGTCCTGTCGGTAAAAAGCGATGGGTCGGTCTACAGGGCCACAGGTTCGGTTCTCGGCACTGTCCGAGAGGGCGAGGTAGTGATGCTGGTCCTCCAGATCTTAGGGGAGGTAGAGAAGATCCAGAGGCGACAGTTCCTGAGGGTCTCCTGTCTCCTGGACGGCAAAGTAGCCCCTCTGGGAGAGCCTCCTAGGATAGGCGGAGAAGGCTGGCTGGACGGATCTATCACCGACATAAGCCTTGGGGGGGCGAGGCTCTCCATCCCTGGCAGGCAAGGTCCGGCCTTAGACGGAGTTTCCCGGGCTATCCTCAGGGTGAAGGTGGATAAAGAAAGGTTTTTTATCCCCTGTAAAGTAGCCATGGCTCGCTTCGTCGACGAAACTGAAAACACCGATTTAGGGTTGGCCTTTGAGATACTTCCCGGCCTGATCGAAAAGGCCTTAGGTCGGTTTGTCCGTCATCAGGAGCTGGCTTCTCGAAGCGACAGACGGTAAATTTGTATCGACAGCAGCTGCCCTATTGGAATCCACCGATTTATTAGACTTCGAGAGGAGGGAGGCCGTCTCCTCCCATGACTAAAGTCACGGGTATCCGACAGCCAAAAAACATGAAAGAAATCAGGGTTCTGGTCGTGGACGACTCGTCTTTTATGAGAAAGGTTATAGGGGATATCCTCGACGAAGTTCCAGGGATATCCGTTGTCGCCAGGGCGAGAGACGGCATAGACGGCCTGGCAAAGGTTGAGAGTCTCCGTCCCGACGTTATAACTTTGGACGTAGAGATGCCGAGAAAAAACGGTATTGACACACTGAGAGAAATTATGGATCGATTCCCAACCCCTGTGATAATGGTAAGCAGCCTTACCCAGAGCGGTGCCACGATCACCATGCAGGCTCTTTCTATGGGGGCGGTGGACTTTGTAGCCAAGCCATCGGGAACTATATCTCTAAACATGAGGGAGGTAGGAGACGAGTTGAGGCAAAAGGTTCTTGCTGCGGCCTACGCTAAATCTGTCCTTCCTGGTAAACCCTTCCCCTTGAAGGCACGGGATCCCGAGTCGGTGAGGCCCTCCGTCTCTAGAGGTATAATCAAACCTCCGATGCCTGGGTCCAGGCCCAAGCTGGTCTGTATCGCCTCATCCACCGGAGGACCTCAGGCCCTCCAGAGGATGCTTACAGCTCTTCCCGGGGATTTCCCGTTGCCTATAGTGATAGCTCAGCATATGCCTAAAGGTTTTACCGCATCCTTTGCCTCCAGGTTGGACGACCTGTGTTCTATCGATGTCAAGGAGGGTGCCGAAGGTATCCGCCTAAGACCGGGGTTGGCAGTTATAGCCCCTGGCGGTTATCATATGGTTATAAGGGGAGGACCTAAGGACATGACCATAGGTCTATCGGATTCCCCACCTGTGCTCTCCGTAAAGCCCTCCGCCAACGTGCTTTTCTCCAGCGTAGCTGACGCTATCGGAGGTGACGTTGTGGCGGTGATACTGACCGGAATGGGCAGAGATGGAACCGATGGTGCTCAGGTACTCTCCTCCAAAGGGGCGTACGTGTTCGGAGAGGCTCCTGAGACCTGCGTCGTGTATGGAATGCCCAGGTCTGCCATGGAGGCAGGTGTTATAAACGAGCAACTGCCTCTGCATGACATGGCTGGAGCTCTAAATCGCTTTGTGAGAGAAAAACGATAGAGGGGATGGATAAGACATGTCTACCGATATGAGCCAGTACCTGGGAGCCTATCTGGATGAGGCTACCGATAACCTCCAGCAGCTTAACGATCTGATCCTCGCGGTTGAACAAAACCGACAGAATCGGGAGACGGTGGATGAGATCTTCAGGACAGCCCACACATTAAAGGGGATGTCGGCGACTATGGGATTTCACCACATGGCCGAGCTTACCCACGCCCTGGAGGACCGATTTTCCAAAGTTAGAAGCGGCGAGGTCGATCTTACCGACGACGATCTGGACCACCTTTTTCAAAGCCTCGACCTGATGCAGACCATGGTCGACGCCATCAGAGACGGCGGAACCGATCAGGATACGGATATATCCAAACTGGTCTCCCAGCTTAGGGAAGAGGAAGCCGCTGTCGCTCCTGTTGAAAATAAGACCGAAGGTCTCAGCCCGGAGGAGCTGTCCCCTCAAGAGAGGGAATGGATACAGGAAGCCAGCAAGATGGGGATGATGGTGGTTGAGATAACCGTCAACCTCGATAAAGAGTGCCTTCTTAAAGCCGCTAGGGCCTATATGGTCGTCAGTCGTCTTGAGGAGATAGGGGAGATAATAAAATCCGATCCCCCTGTGGAGGATCTGGAGAAAGACGCCTTTGACTACTCTTTCAGGATATACCTGGGGACTAAAGACGATATAGAGTCGGTCCAGAACGCGGTGATGGGTGTGAGCGAGGTCGTTGGGGTCGACGTCACTCCTCTGGAGTTCAGCTTCGCAGGTTATGAGGAAGAGCTCAACGAAGAAGAGCAGGAGGCGACTCCTCAGCCCTCTGTGTCCGCTGTCCCTCAGAAAGCTTCCCCTCAGGAGGACTCAAAGGCCCCAGCTGCGAAGGCAAAACCCAAAAAAGGCAGTCAGACCGTCAGGGTCGATATAGGTCGTCTCGATAGCCTGATGAATCTCGTAGGAGAGCTGGTCATAGGAAAGGCCAGAATCGAGAGGCTTGTCATGGAGTCAAAACTGAGGGAGTTTGACGAGCCTCTGTCCCAACTGGGCAGGATCTCCGGCGATATACAGGAGCTTGTGACTAAGCTCAGGATGGTCCCTGTATCCTTCATCTTCGACCGCTTCCCGAGGCTCATCAGAGATATCTCGAAAACCCTCGGCAAGGACGTCGAATTGGTCATAGAGGGCCAGGAGACCGAGCTTGACAGGACCGTCATAGACGAAATTGGAGATCCTATGGTACACCTTATCCGTAACTCGGTGGACCACGGAATCGAGACCCCGGAGGTAAGAAAGGCCGCAGGCAAGCCGTCGAAGGGCACTATAAAAATAGCGGCATATCAGGAAGGCAGCAGCGTCATAATAGAGGTATCCGACGACGGTAAGGGCATCGACCCTGTCGCTGTAGGCAAAAAGGCCATTGAACGAGGTCTCGTCACCAAAGAGGCCCTGGCGGAGATGTCCGACGACGAGATAATCCAGTACGTATTCCTGCCGGGGTTCAGCATGGCCAAAGAGGTCACCGACCTCTCAGGAAGAGGGGTCGGCATGGACGCCGTCAAGAGAAAGGTCGAATCTCTGGGAGGCCAGTTCGAGGCTCGTTCCAAGGTAGGAGAGGGAACTAACGTCTACATAAGGCTTCCGCTCACCTTAGCCATCGTTCTCGCCCTTTTGGTCAAAGTCGGAGAGGAAACCTACGCCATTCCCCTCGAGAACGTCGATGAGACTATCCTTGTTAGAAAAGAGGATCTCAAGAGGATGCACGGCAAGCCGGTTACCTTGCTTCGTGGAGAGGTTCTGTCCCTAGGTGACCTAGCGGCAACTCTGGACACCCCCCAGGACGACGAGGAAAGACACGAATATCCTGTGGTTGTCGTCAGAGTAGGCAGAAACAAAATCGGGTTTATCGTCGATGCTCTGGTCGGACAACAGGAAATAGTCATAAAGTCACTCGGTAGGATCCTGTCCAAGATAAAAGGTATCGCCGGTGCCACCATATTGGGAGACGGCAACGTAGCACTGATCCTCGATGTAGGCTCCCTTCACGTCAGAGTCTAGGAGTAGATGGTTATAATGGAATATTCTGAATTTAATCCTCTTCATCTCGATGCGATCAGAGAGGTAGTGAACATAGGCGCCGGTAACGCCGCAACCGCCCTGTCGGAGATGTTGGGAAAACCGGTCGATATGGGGGTTCCTAACGTAGAGCTGGTCTCCATATACGAGATATCCGAGCGCTTTGGACCGGCGGAGGACCTTGTCGCGGCTATCTACACCCACGCCGAAGGGGCTTTTCCCTGCAATCTTATTTTTATCCAAGACGAGGATGCCGCTCAGGGGCTGGTAGATGCCATGTTCCTGTCGAGAATGAGTACCGACGGAAGAGAGTTTCCCCCTGAGATGAGGGACAGTGCCTTAGGGGAGCTTGGAAACATAGTCTTAAGCTCCTTTCTCAACGCTGTCAGTCGAATGATAGGTTCTGATTCCCTATCTATCTCCGTTCCAGGCGTCGCTCACGATATGTTAGGATCTATTTTGCAGTTTGTGGCCTCTATATTCGCTCAGTCCGGGGAGCTGGCTCTTCTCGTTAACACCACTCTTCAATTGGAGCAGGAGGGAGAGGACCTGAAAGGCAATCTCATGATGGTCCCCGATCCTGGGGCACTGGAGATCCTCTTGGCCAAGTTGGGGGTGCTTTGATGGAAAAGGCACAGCATGTCGGAATGGCCGATATCGTCTTTGTAAAACATCCCGGTAAAATGGTATCCTTGGGGCTGGGCTCCTGTATCGGCCTGGTGATATACGACGAGTCCGTAAAGGTCGCCGCCATGGCCCATATAATGCTTCCTGAGAGCCGAGGTGGAAAGGAAGACGTTAAACCCGGCAAGTTCGCCGATACGGCGGTACCGACCCTGATAGATATGGTGATAAAGGCGGGGGCAAAAAAGGAAAGGCTTAAGGCGAAGATGGCCGGAGGATCTCAGATGTTCAACGTCCCTGGATCTAAATCCGGTTTTTTGGCGGTTGGAGCGAGAAACGCCGAGGAGACGGAAAAACACCTTAAGCAAAATGGCGTAAAACTTGTCGCCTCCGACACCGGTGGCAATCGTGGAAGAAGCGTCGAGTTTTCTACCGATGACTGGATATTGGTCGTGAAGACACTAGGTACGGGAAAACAGGGTATCTGATCGACCTAGGGAGGGGGACATGAATGCCTTCTAAAGAGGATGAACTTTTATGGCAGAGATATATAGATAGCCATGACCCTATCGGCAAAGAGGCTATCGTTCGTCGCTACCTCCCTCTGGTGAAGTACGTAGTCGCAAGGATGGCTGTCGCCCCCCCCTCAGGTATGGACTACGAGGATCTGGTGAGCTTTGGCACCATGGGGCTTCTGGACGCCATAGATAGGTTTGAGCCTGAGAGAGGCTTTTCCTTTCAGACCTTCGCCGTTCCCAGGATTCGAGGTGCGGTCTTAGACGAACTTCGTAAGTGTGACTGGTTTTCCAGGACCGGCAGGGAGAAGCTACAGAGGCTGGAAAAAGCGACCGAAAGACTGCTGGTTCAGGGAATTTCCCTGGACGACGAGACCCTTAAAAACGAGCTAGACATCGACGATCGTTCCTACAGGGAGATGCTGGAGCTCGCCTCTAGAGGGTATATGGTCTCTCTGGACGAGGTTATGGCTCTGGAGGAGGGAGACGTCCAGAAAGGCGACCTTCTCGCCGACCCTGGACTGTCCGCTCAGGAGATGCTGGAGAGAAAAGAGGACATAGAGAGGGTTGTATCGGTTCTGGAGAAACTCCCCGAAAGGGAGCGACTTGTGGTCTCTATGTACTACCTGGAGGAATTAACCCTGAAGGAGATAGGCTTGGTCCTAGGTGTAACCGAATCCAGGGTCTCTCAGATACACGGTAAGGCCATATCTACCATGAAAAGTAGATTAAAAACTCGAGGTTGAGCGATCTGTAACCACTCGGTTAGATCAGGAGGTGTTTTGATGGAGCGAGTAAAGATCGAAAAGAACGAAGAGGGGGTTTACCTCTCCGTAGCGGAGGGGGTTTCCCTCTCGGAGGTTCTGGATGCCCTCGAAAAAGAGAGGATCTCCGGGGCCGAACCCGGGCTGGTGGAGCAGGCCCTGACAGTGCCGGGAAACAGGGTCCGAATTGTGGAGGGGCAAGTCGATCGTCCCGCTCGAATTAGTGTGGATATATCCAGAGACTACCTGCTAGCCAGGATGTCCATAGAGCCGCCGGAAGGGTCTTTTGGCTGGCCTTCTTTGGCGGATCTAAAGTCGACTCTAGAGGCAAAGGGAGTCATTTACGGAATAGACGACACGGCCCTATCCCGTCTGGTGGAAGAAAAAATCGCCGATCAGTGGGTGGAGGTCGCCAAAGGGGCTCCTCCTGTGGACGGCAAGGACAGCGAGGTCGACTACAAAATCGAGTTCGGCAGCTCTAAGCCTCTGGACCAGGGAAAAGACGGCAAAGTGGATATGAAAGAGCTCTCCACCATAACCATAGTCCGTAAGGGGCAACTTCTGGCGACCCGAGTCCCCTTTACCGAGGCCCACGACGGCATTAGCGTTCAGGGCAAGACCATCAAGGCTAAAAACGGCAAAGATCGTAAACTTCCTGCAGGCCAGGGCACGGTGTCCTCGGAGGACGAGACAGAGCTTTACGCCGAGCACGACGGGCATCTCGTCATGAGAGGCGGCGTACTGGACGTCCTTCCAGTCTACGTCGTCCCCGGTGACGTGGACTACAGCGTAGGTAACATAAACTTTATCGGTTCCGTCGAGGTCAAAGGAGCGGTTAGAGACGGCTTCGAGATAAAGACCACCGGCAACGTCGACGTCGGAGGGGTAGTCGAGGGAGCGGTCATAGAGACCGACGGCGATCTAGAGATAAAAGTCGGCGTCTCCGCTGGGAATAAAGGCTCTCTAAAAATAGGAGGTTCTCTGACCGCAGGGTATATAGACAAGGCCCATCTTATGATCGGAGGCAACATCCAGGTCAAAGACGCCATTATGCACAGCGATATATCCGCCGGTCGGTCTATAGCGGTAGGGGTAAACAGAGGTAAAGGACAGATCGTAGGGGGCAAGACGCAGGCTGGAGTCTCGGTCCAGTGCATAACCTTAGGCAGCCAGATGGGAACCAAAACGGAGGTCCACGTCGGCGTATCCCCTTTGCTGGCTAACAGAAAGGCGGAGCTGACCTCCCTCCTAGCGGAAAATCAGGAAAAGCTCGGCCAGATAGACACCAACATCGGTTTCCTTAAAAAACTTGAGAAAGCGGGCAAGCTGGATACAGAGAAAAGAACCATACTCCTCAAACTTACCAAGGGAAGTTTTCAGATTCAGTCTCTCCTCGGCCAGTGGAAGAAAGAGCTGGAAGAACTGGGCGTGAAGATGGAGAGAAGCCGATCCGACGCTAAGGTAAAGGTCAAGGAATGGTGCTATCCTGGGGTGTCGATCTCTATGAGGGGCTGTACCTACCTGGTGCGGGAGGATGTGCGGTTCGTAAGCTTTTCCTATCAGGACGGCGAGATAAAGGTGCTGCCCTACGACAGGTAACTCCGAAAGGAGGCTGTTTTATGATAAATCCCATTGATCACCAGCTTTCCTACTGGAAGGTCGAGAAAAACGCCGAGAGCCATAAAGATCCCGCCTCCGGTGCAAGGCAGGCTTTGGAGGCTCAGGCCTCGGAGAAAGAGGCGGAAAAAAGGGATTCGTCGGTTCAGGCAGGGGAGGATTCCAGAGAATCCCAACGCTCCGGTGTCGGCGACAGGGACGCCAAGAGACATAAACATAAATCGGAGGCTAGAGAGCCCTCTGAGACAGAGGAATCAACGGAAGATACAAAAAAAGAAGGGTTAGATCTTTATGCCTGATTCACCTGTTTTAGGCTATATAACCGTAAATGCCGATGGCGATGGATTCAGGGGAGCCGCTTTGGTCGTGGATCATAGAGGAATCCCCCTGGACTTTCGCTACACCGACGCCGTCTCTCCTACCAGGCTTGAGAGGGTTCTATACGGCGACGCTCTTGAGATATACGTCAGGGAGGAGGTCATCCTCGGTAGCCTTTTGGACGCCGTGGAGGAATCTCCTAATATCTGGATATGCGGAGATCGTCATCTCTTAGAGCCCGTGTCGAACCGGGCCAAATGCCTCGCTGTAACCCTTGAGGGGGCTAACAGAAACTCCCTGGAAGAACCTGGTGCCCTTTCCCCTATGCCCGAGGAGGGTTATTATCTCCTTCAGGTAAGCCTAATGGGTCCTCCTTGCCGTCTTTCGGTTCTATCTGAATCCGACTCCTCCAAGGCAGCTTCCATACTTGTAGATGCTGGAGCCACTATGGACGTGCTGGAGCCTTTCAACAGGATAGATCGGGCCATAGAATCCCTTGAGTGACCGCCCAAAATGGATATCCGTTCGGTAAAAGAGGGGCTTAAAAGGCTGTTTCTCGGAAGGGTTTCGGTCAAGGCCTTAACTCTATCGATGGAGAGCAAGGATAACCTCGAGATTAACTCGCTCCGAAGGTCGGTGGACGTCCACCGACTTAGGTCCTCGGTCTCAGTGGCGAAAGCAAATTTTGCCAGCTGGAATCAGGGAGTGGCGAAAGGCCATAGACTGGAGCTATTTATATCCCCTCCTAAAGCGAAGGGCAGGTGTCTGTCCTTGAGCTGTAAGGTCTTGGGGCGTAAGGAGCCAAAGAGAAGGGTTAAGGTTTCGAGATATATAAAGAGAATATCCTCTCTGCCTCAGATGCGGCAGAATTTGGCAAGCTATATATCCGATAAGGAGAAAAAGAAAGGCGTATTAGCCCTCTTTTATCCGGTCATAGAGGAATGCGTGGTAAAAAGTGCTCTCGAAAAAGAGAGCGGATCGCTGTACGTCTGGTATAATCCTTCCTGCAACGGTCCTCCTAAAGTGTTGTGTCTCGTTCCCGAACCTGGAAAGAGACCTCCTCTCGGTTGGAGATGGCTATAGTCACGGTATTTCACCGTATCATAGGGAAGATATGAAAGGAGACCCCAAAGGGACGCAATGGAAGAAAACAGAACTGTCAAAGAAACGACTCCTGCTAGTCCGGGAGATGTGGTCACTGGAGTGATAGAGCAGGTGATGCCCTACGGAGCTTTTGTCCGTCTTTCGTCAGGACAGAGGGCCATGGTGCATATATCCCAACTATCCCACAACTTCGTGAAAGACGTAGCCGACGTTGTGGCGGTCAATCAGGAAATCACCGCCAAAATCATCAAGATCGACGAAAAGGGACGGATAGACCTGTCTATAAAGGCTATGAGCGAAGCCCCTTCACGTCCTGCTAGGCCGCCCTTTAAAAGACCTGGCCCCGCTCCTGTCGGTGCGCCTAGAGACACCGCTCCTCGTACTCCTGAGGAGGATTTCGAGAAAAAGCTGTCCAACTTCATGAAAAAAAGCGAAGAGAGGATCTCCACTCTTAACTCTGGAGGCAAATCCAGTGGTCGCGGTGGGAAGAAAAAAGGCGGTCGTTAGTTCTGTGATCTCAAGAGGATCTTTTGTATCGTCCTCCGATATATCTCTTATAACCGATCAAATGGGAGGTCGTCGCTTCGACCCCTCCGGTGTCGTAGGGGTGGCTAAAAGATGTACCTGGGGTGTCCCTCAGGTATTTCGTTGTGCCCCTTTCAGAGGCTGGTGGCCTTTTCCCACTACCTACTGGCTTTCCTGTCCGTGGTTGATAAAGGTCGCAGGAGCTCTCGAGTCTCAAGGCGGGGTTTCCGAGTTGGAGGACTATCTTAGCTCTCACAGGTCGAGCTGGATAAAATACCAGATGCTTCACGGCCTTGTCCGTATCGCCGATATTCCTAAGTCTCAAAGGGCCTTTCTGAGAAGCCATCGAAGATCGGTCTGGGATGTCCTCCGTCGTGGCGGAATAGGCGGAATCGATTATTCTCGTTCCGACGACCTATCGGTCAAATGTCTTCACCTCCAGATAGCCTCCTGGCTGGCCCTGGGCCATCATCCCGGGAGTAATTGGCTCGTGGATAAGATCCCCCATCGAAGCTGTGACGATGGCCGATGCGTTATCCGAGAGCGGTAAAAGCTCTAGGTCTCAGGTCCCTCTCCCGGAAGGTGGGGGACTTTTTTTATGAAAGGAACCTCTAAAAATTCACCTTTGAGTCCCCTCGGAGAGACCGTTCCGCCTACGTCCTGTCGCCCCATTCGTACTACACAACGGCAGGTCGAGTATACGGGCTCGAATGGGCTCCGTCGGAACGATCTCTCCGAGGGTGGGTGTTTTTAGAGGTGCCCTTAAGAAAAACGGACCGGTCCGATTTTTATCCTTGACAAAAATCTCGAGAGAGAGTAATATACCCGAGCGTTCTTGAGCAACGGGAGTCGTTAGCTCAGTCGGTAGAGCACCGGACTTTTAATCCGGGTGTCGTGGGTTCGAATCCCACACGACTCACCATCGCGGTCCCATCGTCCAGAGGTCTAGGACACCGCCCTTTCACGGCGGCGACGCGGGTTCGAACCCCGCTGGGACCGCCATTTTTCGTACGCCGATGTAGCTCAGTAGGTAGAGCAGCGCACTCGTAATGCGCAGGTCTCCAGTTCGAATCTGGACATCGGCTCCAGAGGTTTTTCATGGGTTCTCGGGCTATCCGAGAGCCCCTTTTTTATATGAAAGCAGGTGTCTATCGGTGAAGGAACGAAAAATACTTTTTTTACGGCACGGAGAGACCGACTGGAACGCCCAGTTTCGCTATCAGGGATCTATGGACATACCATTGAACTCTATAGGAGAGAGACAGGCCTCCCAGGTGGCTTTCAGGATAAAGGGATGGAGCCCTGAGCGATGCTTCACCAGTCCCCAAAAAAGGGCGGTCAGGACCGCTGAAATAGCGGTAAGGGGTATCTGTGCCCCTCAGACGATCGACGATCTCAGAGAGATCTCCTTCGGCGTTTGGGAGGGCCAGCCTATCGGGGATATAATGAAGAACTACGGTGACGACTACATCCGCTGGAGGGAGGATCCCTCCTCCTGGTCCCCACCGGAGTCGGAGCCTTTCTCCGCGGTCCAGACAAGGGTCAAAGGTGCTATCGACTCCATCCTGGAGCAGGAAGGGGACAGGTTTTTGGTGGTGGCTCACGGAGGGACCATAAGGGCGGCGCTGGCCTCGCTGTTCGGGTTTTCCGGTGCCTCCGTATGGAAAATGCGGCTAGGCAACTGTGCCCTGACGGGAGTCTCCTTCTGGGATGGGCGGCCCGCCCTCCATTTCGTCAACGACTGCCTCCACAGCGATCTCCCTGAGGAGATACTTTCCTCTCTATCGGTGGACCTATAAAATATGTCCTAAAACCTCCGTTGCTGGTACAATATACCTCGGTGATGGAGGGGAGGGTTCTATATGGACGACGAACGATTGTCCAAATCCTTGGAGGATAGGCTTTGGTCGGAGATCAAAGAGGGTAGCGACGAGGCCAGAGAGAGGATAATCCTCTCCTACAGGCCTATGGTCTTCTGGATAGCGAAAAAATTCAGGGTGCCCGGTGATCTGTACCCCGACTTGGTTCAAGAGGGTATGGTGGCCCTCATAAACTCGGTGGATAACTTCGATCCCTCCAGAGGGTTTCGCTTTACCACCTACGGTTACTACAGGGTAAGAGGCCAGATGTTGAACTTTATCCAGAGGAAAGAGGCTAAAGCTCCTGTTCCGGTGGAGGATATGGACGAAGAGCTTCAGGATCCCTTCTCTCCCGACAGAATAGACTCCCTTTTAGACCTGCAAAATGGACTCGATCGCCTCCCGGAGAGGGAGGCCCGAATACTCTCCGAGATGGTCCTTCAGGGTAAAAGTGCCCAGGAGGTAGCCGAAAGGGAAAGCATGGACGTAAGCCACGTATACAGGCTTCGTCGTAAGGCCCTAGGGTGGCTAAGGTCCTGGTTTTTCCCCGATGCCACTTCCAGGGTATAAAAGGGGATACTTCCTGTGCAAATAGAACACTAGGAGGTTCCCCTGATGGAGAGCAAAATCCGCAAGGTTCAGAGATGGCTCGAACGGTGTGTAGACGCATGTAAATCCAGGTCCTGGGAAAACGCCCTGGCGGACATGGAGTGTGCCGCCGCCGAACTGGAGTCCGCCAGAAAAGAGCTTTGGTCCGTCGTCGACGGCACTAGATCCCAGATCAAGGCGAAAAGACGGTCGAGGACTTTAGGTGCCTCCCTTACCGCTACGGTTTTTGTGCTCCTTTTCGCTATCCCTGTGGCCATGCCAGAGCCGATGAGGCAGCTGACCCAGACTATGGCCTGGGAGGACGAAAAGGCCCTTCTTGAGCTGGTGACCAGAGACGAGAGGGACCTTCTACTATCCCTCAGGAAAAGCCTGAGCGGTGCTAATAGGTTTGAAATAGCCGAAGGTACAGGGGAAACACCTTCTCCCGAGCCCCTCGCTGTTGCCTCTGTTTCCAGGACAAGATCGGTGGGGCCTAAACCGGCGAGATCGGGGCAGGATAAGGATAAAGAGGTCGAAAACGCCGCAAGACAGCCTATTCCCCTGGATGAGATGGTAGAGCTTCTGGAAATAGGGCAAAGAGCCCTTCGAAGGGGCGAAGGTTTTATCGTTTTAGAGGAAAGAGAGACGAATTAACGTTTGGAAGGAGAGGTTTATGTGAGAAAACCGATAATGGCTCTCGCGATGCTGGTGGTGGTCCTTTTCGCCTCCCTGTCGACCGCTGAGGCGGCGCCGGAGGTCACCATGCTGGCGGTGGAGGGAAACGACCACGTCGTCTCTCAGCATATACTGGGGGTTGTGGAGACTAAAATAGGCGAGCCTATGGATCAGGACAGGCTTAGAAAGGACATAGAGGCTATCTACGGGCTTGGCTTTTTTTCCTACGTCGACGCCATGGTAGACCCCCATCTGGGGGGGGCGAAGATAACCTACGTGGTAACCGAGAACCCGGTCGTCGAAAAGGTCCAGTTTATAGGCAACACGGTTTACAGCGATGAGGACCTGATGAAACAGGTCTTTACCTCCCCTGGCACCGTGTTCAACAGGGTATTCTTCCGGCACGATCTTCAGAGGATCAGAGAAAAGTTCCAGGAGGACGGCTACGTCATGATGAGGGTCAAAGACGTAGAGGTCGAAGGCGGAATAGTCAAGGTCTACATCATGGAGCCTCGAATCGGGGAGATCGTAATCCAGGGCAACAGGAGGACCAAAACCTACGTCATAAAAAGGGCCATAAACCTAAAAGAGGGAGACCTGTTTAACTCCATAATCCTCAGGCACGCCATAAATAAAGTCAGAGGCCTGGGCTACTTTGAGGACGTTTCCGTGGGCTTTGAGCCCGCCGCCAACGACCCTGACGACGTCGACCTTATCCTTACCGTTCAGGAGCAGAAAACCGGAAAAGTCTCCTTTTCCGTCAGCCACGGTTCAAGCAGCGGGTGGGGCGGTGGCGTCGGATACTCGGATTCCAACCTATCCGGCAGAGGGGTTAACCTCGATTTGGGCTTTGAGCTCGGCGACTACGAAAAATACTGGGCCTCCCTCTCCAGCTCCTACATGGACGAAAAGACCTTCGCCTGGAAGATAGGGGCCTACAGCAGGGAGTTCGAGGACCGTTCCTACTGGGACAGGAGCATGGGCTTCGACAGCGAGCTCTTCCAGTACGACGAAAAGAGAAAAGGCGGTTACATCGGAGCAGGACGTAAGTTTAAAGGGGACGATAAGCTCAGCTGGTTTGTCACCCTCGACTGGCACGATAGCGACGTCACATTCAAGACCGGTTCTAAAGATATCTTCGATACCGTCACCGCCCAGGGTGGGACCGGCGGAACCACCTTCTCCGCCACCGGACAGGTCACCAGAAACAACCTTGATCCCTACCTCAGCTACAGAAAGGGAGACGTAGAGAGTATCGCCGTAGAACACGCCATGAAGTTTCTCGGTGGTGACTGGAGCTTCACCAAATACTGGTTCGAGGGAAAGTTCTTCATGCCTATCGTCGGTATGGAGGATTTTCTAGATCTCCGGATGAAAAAGGACAACCCGATGCTCTTCGCCGCCCGTATAAAGGCGGGATCTTCCTCCGGGTCTCTGCCCTGGATCGAGAGATACGACCTCGGAGGGGCAACCAGCCTGAGAGGCTACGAGACGGGACAGTTCAAAGGGGAGGAACTGCTCCTTGGGAACTTCGAGCTCCATCTTCCTATAGAGGAAGCCTTTTCCTTCGTCCTGTTTTACGACGTAGGCAACACCGAGCTGAGCTTCTCCGACATGAAGGATAACTACGGCCTCGGGGTAAGGGTTCGGACCCCTATGGGCAACCTTCGTCTGGATTACGCGACCGGCGACGATGACTCCCAGTTCCATTTCGGCTTTGGCGAGATCTTTTAAGGTAAAGAGGGCTGTGGCGGCCGTCGCAGTCGCCACAGCCCTCTTTTTTTTATGTCCCCCATCCTCCTGGGCCTCCCCTTCCGTAGAGGGGTTGCCTTCCTGGCTGAGGGAATCCGCCGAGAGGGCCTCTACCGCCGTCTGGTCCGAGCTTGATAACAAAGGGCTCTCCCATGATGCCATGGCGGACACCTTCGCCCTTGTTATGGGGAGGATTTTCTCCGGTTATCAGGTCGAACTGATCTGGAGGGACTCGGACCCTGTTTTGAAGATGACCGCTAAAGATCCTTCCCACTGGGTCGTGGAGATGATCTATCCTGAGGTACCGGAGCCCCCTATCTCCTGGCTGAGAGAGGACGGAGAGAAGGTAGCCTCCCTGTTGGGTTCCCACCTATCGTCGATACCCTATCAGGCCCTGTCCTGGGGTGACGAGGCCCTCCGCTCCCTGGTGAGCGATAGCCTGTCCCTCCATCTGCCTGGATGGAAGGGCTCGGTGGTGGTGAGGCTAAAAGAGGATATCTCGGTTATAGAGCTTTCGGTATATCCATCTCCTCCTCTCATCCTGGCGACCTATCCGTCTATATACTCGGGAACCTTGCCTAACCTGTTGAGAGAGGGTTTGAGGGAGTCTCTGATAAAGGACATGGTTCCACTGCTGGGGTTGCCCGTCCCCTGGGTCGAAAAACACGAGGTGCAGGTAAACCGATGGGCGGTGGCGGCGCTGGAGAGGCGTAACACCGTCATAAACTCTAACGCCCTGGTCTCCCTCTCCATCACCCCTGGGGAGATAGCCAGGGTAGAGGGTACCGTGGATAGCCGGAGATACGTCCTCAGGGCCTGGCTCTCCGCCCAGGCTGGTGGAGGGGGAAGGTCCCCTGAGTTCGGTCTCCATCTCGGAAGAATCGTCCAGGTGTTTCCTAACTGGGACTGGGAGCTTTACGGTGAGGGAATACTGGAGCTGGAGGACTGGAACCTTGAGAGCCGCTGGGGGCTAAGATGGGCTATAGATGGCCCACTATGGTTAGGGGCGGAATACGTGGCCCCCGACAACCGACTATGGTATCGTCTTTGGCTTGAAGGTAACGTAAAAGGCCCCTATCTATGGTGGCGTTACAGCGAGGACAGGGATAACCAAGGTGCCTTAGGGTATCGTCTAAATCAGACCATATCCCTGGAGCTTCACTACGACGATCGATACGACGATCGTTGGAGCATAAGGGCTGTAGGGGATCTCTGATCCCATGAGAGGAGATTTGTATTGGAATACGTTCTGTCCGATCTAGCCTCCCGATTGGGAGGCAAGGTCATAGGGGATAAATCTTATATCGTAAAGTCGGTGGCCTCTCCAGATAGACCGGAGGACGGCGCCGTCGTCGTAGCTATGACTGAGAAGGTCTTTAAAGATGTCCCTCTCCACCTTCCTGTTGTAGGCTTAGAGAGTTGGTTTTCGTGCCGATCTTTCGGCATATCGGTGCCGGACACCAGGCTCGCCCTGGCCCAGACTCTGGCCCTTTTTCGCCCTACAGTAGAGGAGCCTTGGGGGATAGACCCCTCGGCAGTGGTCCACCCAACCGCCGAGGTCGCAGAGGACTGCTGTATCGGTCCTCTGTGTGTTATCTCCAAAGGCACCAAGGTTCGGTCTGGATCGGTCCTCCGGGCCAGGGTTTTCCTAGGCGAAGATGCCAGCGTAGGTGAGAACTCGGTTCTAGAGCCCGGTGTGACCGTCTACGACCGATGCCGAATAGGCTCTAATGTGATAATCCACGGTAACTCGGTCATAGGGGCCGATGGCTTTGGACATATACCTGCCTCCGGCGAACGGGGAACGGTAAAGATACCTCAGATCGGATCGGTTATACTGGAGGACGGCGTTGAGATCGGGGCCTGTTCGACGGTGGACAGAGGCACCATCGGTGACACCGTTATCGGGGCAGGAACGAAGCTGGATAACCACGTTCAGATAGCCCACAACGTGGTAACCGGAAAAAACTGCCTCATAATATCCCAAGTGGGCATGGCCGGAAGCTCTGTAATAGAGGACCGAGTGATACTGGCGGCCAGAAGCGGCGTCCAGGAACACGTCAGGGTGGGAGAAGGGGCCACCGTCGCCGCCTGCGGCGGAGCCACAAGGGACGTACCTCCTGGAGCGGTGGTCTCAGGCTTTCCCGCCAGAGATCATAGGTCGGAGATGAGGAAAGAGGCCCTCCTCAGAAGGCTGGAGGACCTTTTCGACAGGGTCAAAAGGCTTGAGAAAGATAGAGTAAGGCCTTAGCATGACCGTGTTTAACCGATATAGAGTCAAAAAGGAGGTCCACCTCTACGGGATAGGTCTCCACTCGGGGAAACCCTGTACCTTAAGCCTATATCCCTGCAAGCCTCGAGGGATATACTTTAGGTTTGGCCAGGCCCTTTGGAACCTCACCGACGGCTCTCCTCGTGGCGACGGCAGAGGGACGGTCCTATCCTTTCCCGACGGCAACGGAGTCATGACGGTTGAGCACCTCTTAGGTGCCTTAAGGGGCCTGGGGATCGACGGTGTGGAGATCGTCGTCACTGGAGGGGAGGTCCCCGCCATGGACGGCAGCGCCGCCCCTTTCGTCCACTCCCTGTTGGAGGTCGGCCTATCGGAGAGTGAGGCCTGGGACCCTATAGAGCTGGATCGACCTGTTGCCGTCGACGACCTTGATGGCGACAGATCTATAATCGCCCTCCCCTGGGAGGGATTTAAAGTAACCTATGTAATAGATTATCCATCCACTGTAATAGGAACTCAATGCCTTTCTATTGCCCTATCGAGGGATAACTTTATTCGGGAGATAGCTCCATGCCGGACTTTCGCCCTCATGGAGGAGATCGCCTTCCTGAGGGACAGAGGGCTATCCCTCGGTGGCTCTCTAGATAACGCCGTGGTTGTAGATGGTATGGAGGTGTCCGCAAAAGAGGGGTTAAGGTTCACCGATGAGTTCGTAAGACACAAGATCCTGGACCTCATAGGAGACCTATCTCTCTTAGGTCGTCCTCTCAGCGCCCACGTAATAGCCCTAAAGGCGGGACACCTGATGCACCACCGCCTAGGGGAGACTATAAGACAAAATATCAAAAGGAGTGAGTAGTTTTGTTTAACATAGATAAAGTAATGGAGTTCCTTCCTCATCGATATCCCTTCCTCCTGGTGGACCGCATACTGGAGGCCGACGGAAACAGGGTAGTGGGCCTTAAAAACGTCACCATAAACGAGCCTTTCTTCATGGGCCACTTCCCCGGCGAGCCGGTTATGCCCGGGGTCCTCATAGTGGAGGCTATGGGTCAGGCCGGTGCGGTGGTGCTTCTCTCTAGGCCGGATTTTAAGGGCAAGGTGATATATCTGACCTCGGTGGAGAAAGCCCGTTTCCGCCGTCCCGTCCGCCCTGGGGATCAGATGATAACCACCGCCGAGCTGACCAAGCTCAGAGGAAAGGTCGGCAAGGTCAGAACCGTGGCCAGAGTAGGCGACGACGTGGTGGCGGAGGCTGATCTGGGCTTTGTCGTAGACGATAGACTGGAGTGATCCCTATGGTCGTCAAGATTCATCCTACAGCCATAGTCTCCCCGGAGGCGGAACTGGCGGAAGGGGTCGTTGTAGGGCCCTACTCTATAGTCGACTCAAAGGTCTCCATCGGAGAGGGGACGGTTATAGGGGCTTTCGTCAGGATAATGGACTACGTCTCCATCGGAGCGAGATGCAGGATATACGAGAACTCGGTTCTCGGAGGGGAGCCTCAGGATCACGACTTCAAAGGGGAGGAATCCTGGGCGGTAATAGGAGACGACGTTACCTTAAGGGAGGCTGTCACCGTCAACCGGGCTACGGGAGAGGGAAACAGGACCACCGTAGGGGACAGCACCTTTCTCATGGAAGGGGTTCACGTAGGCCATAACGCCACCATCGGCAGGAACGTCACCGTCGCCAATAAGTCGGGGTTCTCCGGCTATTCCTCTCTAGGGGATTGTTCCGTCATGAGCGGACTTTCAGGACTCCACCAGTTCGTATCGGTGGGAAAATACTGTATGGTCGGAGGGGCCTCAAAGGTGGTCAAAGACGTACCCCACTACGCCATGGTGGACGGCCACTCCGCCAGAGTTTACGGCCTCAACGTAGTGGGACTCCGCAGGGCTGGGTTTTCCCCCTCCGAGAGGCTCGAGATAAAGAGGGTCTACCATATGCTCTATCGCTCCGGTCTGCCAACCTCCGAGGCCATAGCCAAGTTGGAATCGGAAATGGGCGAAAATCCCTTTGCCAGGGACATACTGGACTTCCTGTCCAAAGGCACCAGAGGACTATGCCCATGGGCGAGGTAGCGAACTACCTTTTAGCTATGGACGTAGACGGAACCCTGACCGACGGAGGAATCTACCTATCCTCCGACGGCCAGGAGACCAAACGTTACGACGTCAAAGACGGCATGGCTATAGTGTCCTTCAGAAAGGCAGGAGGCCACGTCGCCCTCATCAGCGGCAGGTACTCAAAGTCCACCGAGCTGAGGGCAAAAGAGCTTGGGGTCGTCCATCTGTTCAACGGCACTAAGGATAAAATCGGCGATCTCACCGACCTGGCCTCCCGTCTGGGGATAGACAGGAGCAAAGTTCTATTCGTAGGCGACGACGTCAACGACCTGGACTGCGTCCGGTGGGCGGGAATCGGCGTCTCGGTAGGCGACGGAGTGGATCGGTTAAAGGCCGAGGCTGACTGGATAACCGATAGGCCCGGAGGATATGGGGCCATAAGGGAAGTGGTGGATAGGCTGTTAGAGGAGGTATTGCCTTGAGGTTCAGGATTCTGGACCGATATATCCTCAAAGAACTGGGAAGTTCCTTTATGTTCGGCGTTTTGACCTTCACCACCATCCTGGTGGCAGGGGATCTGCTCTTCAAGGTAGCCGAGCTTCTCATAGAGAAAGGCATCTCCATGGTGACGGTCCTAAAGCTCTTCGTCTACAAACTTCCCTCGGTGGTGGTTATAACCCTCCCTATGTCCTGTCTTCTGTCGACCTTGCTGTCCTTCGGGCGACTGTCATCGGACAGCGAGATAGTGGCCCTGAAGGCATCTGGCATCTCCTTTCAGAGGATAGCCCTTCCTGTCCTGTTAGGATCCTCTCTGATCGCCTTAACCGCCCTTTTTATGAACGAGACGGTGGTGCCTCTGGCCAATAAAGCCGCCGACAACGTCCTCCGATACGACGTGGTCAAACAGAAGCCCTCCCTACTGAAGGAAAGGATCTTCCTTAAAGACGAAAGCGGAGGAACCCTTAACCGGGTCATGTACATAGGCATCCTGAGGGCCAGAATCGGCGTAATGGAAAACGTAGTGGTCCAGGAGTTCGCCGAAGGTCGCCTCTCCAGGATAACGACCGCCGACAGAGGAAACTGGGAGGAGGGAGTATGGTCCCTCTCCGACGGCAAGGTCTTCGGGGTGGACGGCGAAGGCCGGGTGTCCTTTCTTTTCGGCTTCAAAAATCAGAGGCTGCCCCTTAGCCTCACCCCCACCCAGGTGGCCAGCTCCTCCCAGGATCCCGACTCTATGAGCATAAAACAGCTTATGGCCCATATGGACCTCATGAAGGCTCAGGGAGCAAACCTGGTTCCTCTCTGGGTGTCCTTCCATCTACACCTGGCGGTCCCGTGGGCCAGCGTGGTATTGGCCCTCATCGGAGCCGCTTTAGGCGTCAGGCCTCAGAGAAAAAGCGGTGGCATGGGCATGGGTTTTGGCCTGAGCGTCCTCATAGTGTTCGCCTACTACGTGGTCATGTCCATGGGACGAGCTCTAGGGGAAAGCGGCCATATTCCCCCCTTTTTCGCCGCCTGGTTGCCTAACATAATATTCCTATCCTGCGGTGGCCTGCTCACCGCCAGAGCGAACCGATAATGGCTATCTTCTCCACTAAGCTCGCTCTGGTGGCAGGGGAAGGGCTCCTTCCGGTGGAAATACTGAGACGGCTGGTGGAAAGAGGGGAGGCCCCTCTGGTCTACGGCCTAAGGGAGGACTGCTCCGAGCTGGAACTGCCCGGCGTGTCGGTCATACAGTTTAAGGAGTTAAACCTGGTCAGGATCTTCGCCAGCTTCGCCCTGAGGCGGGTCAAAAGGCTGGTTCTGGCGGGCTACGTGCCTAAGAGGACCATCTACAGCGACTCTATGGACGAAGAGACCTCCTCTATACTGAGGGGCCTGGACGACCGAAACGACCACTCCCTGCTGGGGGCGGTTATCGATAGGCTGGAAAGGCTGGGGATATCGGTTATGAGATACGACTCAATAGTTCCTGAGATGATAGCTCCAGAAGGCCGTATAGGTGGCCCTGAGCCTTCCGCTAAAGACCTAAGGGACGTGGACTACGGTCGCTCGGTGTTGGGAAAACTCCTGCCCCTGTCCTTCGGTCAGTCTATCGTGGTATCCGAAAGATCGGTGGTGGCCGTCGAGGCCATGGAGGGCACCGACAAAACAATCCTCCGGGCAGGGAGCATATGCCCTTCCGGGGTGGTGGTAAAGGGCCTGAGGGCAGACCAGGACCGGAGATACGACATTCCCGTGGTGGGACTGGATACCCTCAAGGCCATGGCCCGTTCGGGCCTTTCATGTCTGGCCCTTGAGGCTGGAAACTGCCTTATCCTCGGCGGAGAGTCCTTCTCTAAAGCGGCCCAGGAGCTGGGTATCTCGGTGATAGGGGTGGAGCCATGTCCATCTTCCTGAGCTGCGGTGAGGCCTCTGGGGATAACCTCCTATCCTCTTTGGCCCTCTCTCTGAGGGAACAAGGATATCACGGCCCCCTCTGGGGCATGGGAGGCCCATCTTCCCAGGCCGCCGGGGTAGAATGTCTCTGGCCTAGCTCGGAGCTCCATATAATGGGCATAACCCAGGCCCTGAAGGCCCTCCCCAGGCTGAACGGCCTGGCGGATCGAATCTGCGACGAAATAATTAGACGAAAGCCCTCCAAGGTTGTGGTGGCGGACAGCCCGGATTTCCATATACCTCTGGTCCGCAGGCTTAGACGGAGGGGCTACGGTGGAAAGACGATTTTCCTGTCTCCTCCTACCGTCTGGGCGTGGCGAAAGGGAAGGGTGGTTCCCCTTAGGGAGCTTTTCGACCTATGTCTGCCTCTTTTCGGCTTCGAGGATCGATATCTCCGCTCCTATGGGGTCACCTCCTCCTGGATCGGTCACCCTATGGTGGACTCCTTCGGTCCTCCGTCTCCCCCTCCCGGCGACGGAGTGGTGGCCCTCCTGCCTGGGAGCAGAAAATCGGAGGTAAGTTCCCTCCTTCCGGTCCTACTGGACCTATCCAGAGGACTAAAGAAGGCGGGGCTCCGCCCGGTGTTCTCCGTGGCCCCCTCTTTTCACGGGGCCTTCAGGGACGACCTTCTCAAAAAACTCCAGGGCCAGAAGGTATTTACAGGGGATGCGTTAGACCTTATAGAGAGGTCCGACCTGGTCGTAGGGGCCAGCGGAACCGTGGCGGTTGAGGCCATGATGGCCCGCCGTTTTATGGTTGTCCTCTACAGGAGTGGGGCACTGGAGTGGTTCGTCTACCGCAACTTCATAAAGCTGCCCTATATCTCGATTCCCAACGTCATGACAGGACGGTCGCTATTTCCAGAGCGGCTTCAGGACCGGTGCAATCCCTCTGCCATATGGGGGGATATTCGCTCCTTTATGGCCTCAAAGTGCCGTCGTGAGCGGGTATACCGAGGGCTGGACCTGGCCAGATCGAAAATGGGATCCCCTGGGGCTAAGGTGTTTTGGGCGAAGTCGGTGATAGAGCTATGAGCCCTAAAGCGTCCCTTCTGGTCAACGGTCCCGGGGAGCTATGGGGCTGGGCCAGGCCTCTGTGTCGTGTTATGTCCCTCAGGGGCTGGACGGTCTCCATACACCTTCTGCCCTGCCCTTTCGCCTCCGGTCTGGAGTCCGAGGCCGCTGCTCGGATACCGGGAGTAAGCTCGGTGAAAGGCCCCGAAGGCCCGATCAAGACTCTAATATCCCTTATGGCCCACAAGGCCGATCTTGTGGTCCAGCTAGGAGGGGATCTGGCCTTCGGAAGGGCCATGGCGGCGTTCCAATCGGTTCCCCTGGCCTGCTATTCCTACGGCGATAAAAAGGGACTCTCCCGGTGCCACATGGTGGCAACCGCCTTCGACTCTATGGCCTCGTCGATGAAAGGCCTTGTTTCTGTCACAGGGGATCTGGTCTCCGACGGACTGGACATGGACACACACCGATCCCCCTGGTCCGACTATCCAGGGGATAGGCTGGTGTTTTTTCCCGGAAGCAGGCCCTCCATAAGGGAGGCCGCCAGGGAATATCTGGTGGAGACCGTCTCCATCCTTCGATCCATGAGGGAGTTCCAGTTTGTATCACTCCTATCCCCCTTTTCCCTTGAGGAAGAGGTCAAGAGATGGGAGGAACGGGGGCTGAACCCATTCACCGGAGGTACTGGAGCGGTCCTGGAGGGCGCCGATCTGGCGGTAACCCAGCCCGGAACCAACACCCTTGAGCTGATGCATAGGGCTGTCCCCGCTCTGGTGGCAGTCCCTTTTTCTTTTATCCGAAAGATCCCTTTAGGAGGGCTTAAGGGAATGGTCCTCTCCCTGCCTGGAGGGGCGGCTCTGAAGGAAAAGGTCCTCCGCAAAAAAGCGGCCAACCGCCGAGGATACCTGGCCTGGCCCAACCGAATCTCCGGCAGAGAGCTTTTCCCTGAGATGGTGGGAGATATCTCCCCCCAGGATCTGGCTAAGGGCATAGACCGGCTTCTTAGGGATAGAGACAGGCTGGAGGAGGTTCGAGGTGCCCTCAGGGCCATGGCTCCCGGCGGCTCCCCTGCCTCCATTTTTTGCGACGGTCTGGAAAGGTTGATTATAAAATGATTCGTAAAAACAAATCTATAGAGACCTACAGGAGGGTTCTGGCCTACGCCCTGCCCTACAGAAAAAGGCTCGCCTTTGCCTTTGCCTGTATGGTGGTGGTCTCCTGCTGTGCGGTTATTCCCCCCTGGCTTATGAAAAACGTGGTGGACGACGTCCTCATAAAAAAGGACATGTTCATGCTGAACGTGGTGGCTGTGGCCCTGGTGGCGGTCTACGTGGTCAAGGCCTTCGCCTCCTACGGCCAGAAATACCTCATGACCTGGGTGGGCCAGAGGGTCGTACTTGACCTCCGAATTCAGGCCTACCGGGCCTCCCAGAGGATGTCTTTGAAATACGTCAACAGCCACAGAATAGGGGAACTCATATCCCGGGTGACCAACGACGCCACGGTCCTCCAGTCCACCGTCACAAACGCCCTGGTGGACTTGGTGGTCCAGGGCATCACCACCGTGGGCATGATGGGCTTCCTGCTCTACATAAACTGGAGGCTTACGGTGGTTACCTTCGCCATCCTGCCGGTAACCGTCTGGGTTTTGAGCGTGGCCTCAAAAAAGCTGAGGCAGGTCGGCCACGATATACAGTCCAGCCTGGCGGGGCTGTCCGCCCTGGCGGAGGAGGCCCTGTCGGCGATCCGCATAGTTCGGGCCTTCGCCACCGAGGACATGGAGAGAAAGAAGTTCGAGGAACAGAACCTATCCAACTTTCGCTCCCTGATGAGGGGAACCCAGGTCAACGGCGTTCTGTCCGGTGCGGTAGAGGTGCTGCTGATACTGGCCCTGGCGATCATATTCTGGCTAGGAGGCCGATCGGTTCTGGAGGACCAGATGACCCCCGGCGACCTCATAGCCTTTTTGGGCTATCTGGGCTTTATGGCCCATCCGGTCACCATCCTGACCAGGGTCATAAGCCAGCTTCAACACGGCCTGGCGTCGGCGGAGAGGATATTTGAGCTTCTGGACAACGGCGACAGCGTCGAGTCCCCTCCTGATGCCCTTTGCCTCAGGCCCATAAAAGGGGAGGTCGCTTTTAACGACGTCTGGTTTCGCTACGATAGGAGCTGGGTCCTTAGGGGAATAAATCTGACCGTCCCTCCCGGCGAGACCGTGGCGGTGGTAGGTGCCACAGGATCGGGAAAGTCCACTATGGTGGACCTCATCCAGCGGTTCTACGACCCGGAAAAAGGTTCCGTCTCCGTCGACGGCCACGACCTGAGGTCTCTGGACCTGACGGAGCTCAGGAGGCAGATAGGGGTGGTCCCTCAGGATCCGGTCCTCATGAAAGGCTCCTTTCGGTACAACATAGCCTACGGCTACGACGACGCCACCGACGATGAGATAGAGAGGGCGGCGGACATAGCGGGAATAGCCGACTTTATACGGTCCCTTCCTGATGGCTACGACGGCGAAATAGGGGAGAGGGGAGTTACCTTGAGCGGCGGCCAGAGGCAGAGGGTCGCCATAGCTAGGGCTATAGTCAGAGATCCTAGAATACTCATAATGGACGAGGCGACCTCCTCCCTGGACGCCCAGGTGGAACAGTCTATCCAGAAGGCCATGGACCGGGCCATGGAGGGCCGAACCTCCTTCGTCATAGCCCACCGGCTCTCGACCATAAGGGGAGCGGACAGAATCGTCTTTCTCAAAGACGGAGTCATAGAGGAGGAGGGCACCCACGACGAACTGGTGGCTAAAGGAGGCCTTTACAGCCTGTTAGACGGCATCCAGCGAGGTGAGAGGTTGTGACCGAGCTGGTAAAGAGCTACCTCGACCACGCAAAAGGCCAGGATCCCATCTCTCCCTGGGCCTGTCTGGCCCCTCTCGGCTGGTTGACCTCGGCGGTGGTCAGGGTCAGAAACTGGGCCTTCGATAGAGGCATAAGAAAGAGCCAGGAGCCCCCTCTGCCGGTCATAAGCGTAGGCAATATAACCTTAGGGGGAACCAACAAAACTCCCTTCGTCGAAATGGTCACGAAAGGACTTCTATCGAAGGGCCTTACCGCTGGCATAGTCAGCCGGGGATACGGAGGTTCTACCGACGATCCGGTGGTGTTCCGTTCCGGTAGGGCCCGGAGGGATAAAGTGGGCGACGAGCCGTTGCTTCTGTCGAACCGCCTTCCGTCGGTCTTCGTGGCGGTATCCAGGGACAGACTAGGGGACATAAAGGCACTGAAGGCCAAAGGGGTTCAGATAGTGGTCGCCGACGACGGCTTCCAGCACAGAAAGCTGGGCAGGGACGTGGATATCGTCTTAGTGGACGCCGCCTGTCCCTTCGGAAACGGGAGGCTGGCCCCAGGTGGAATCCTTCGGGAGCCTCTGAGCAGTCTAAAAAGGGCCCACATAATCGTCATAACCAAAGTCGACCAGGTCTCCCCTAAGTCTCTGGCGGAACTGGAGTCCCGGCTGTTGAGGATAGTCCCTAGTCCTCGGCTGTTTCGGTCGTATCTAAGGATAAAAAAGTGGTGTACCTGGGACGGACGCACCTTTAGGGAAATCCCAATGCCACAGGGTAAAAAAGTGGTCGCCTTCTCCGCCATAGGAAGCCCTCAGAGCTTCATGGAATCCCTGAAGGAGCAGCAGGTCTCGGTGATAGAGGAGGTAAGGTTCAAGGACCACCATCGATATGGACCTAATGATCTGGCTTCGGTGACGGCGTTGGCCCGCTCCTCCGGTGCGGAAGGGGTGGTCTGCACCGAAAAGGACGTCTACAACCTTCCACCTCGATGGGTCCCTCCCTTTCCTCTCCTGGTCCCCTTTCTAGAGACCGAGGTGGACGAGGAGGGTCGTTTTTGGGACCTTATGACCGACACCTTGAGGCCTCACATAGTGGTCGCCTCAAACGGCTACGGAGAGGACGCAATGGCGTCCCTCCTGGCTCAGAAGCTGGCATCGAGGTTGCCTAATTCCCAAATCACCGGATTCCCTCTGGTAGGGAAGGGAGAGCAGTACGCCCAAAGGTCTATACCTGTCGCTCCCGCCCTTTCTGTTACCCCTACAGGAGGGGTGGTCAAGTATCGTTTCTCCGATCTCGTTACCGACATAAAGTCGGGCCTTCTGGGTCATATAAAGAGACAGTACAGGGTATGGGACCATATGAAAGGCCATATCAGGACCCCTATATGTGTAGGGGACGTCTACCTTTTTCTCCACGCCCTATGGGGACAGGGACTCTCCCCTGTGTTGGTCGCCACCGCTAAAACCACCTACCTTCACGGCCACTGGAGGGCAGAGAGATACCTGCTGCGGTCCAGGGCCAGGCTGGTATGGACCAGAGACGGCGAGACCGCCTGGGAGCTTAGATCCTCAAAAGTACCCGCAAGGTTCGACGGCAATCCAATAATGGACCTGGTCGGGGATAATAGATCAGGAGGATTTAGATGGCCCGACGGTAAAAGGGTCCTCATACTGCCCGGGAGCAGGGACAGGGCCTACTGTGACTTCAGGCTTCTCCTGGACTCGGTGCTCCTGATGGCCCAGAAGGACCGTTGTTCCTTCGTCGCCGTCATGGCTCCAACTTTGGACCTAAAAAGGCTCGTCGAAGGTTGCCCTGGATGGAAGGAGATGGACGGGACCATGGTCCATCTGGATACCTCGGTGGTGGTCTCCCTCTACACCGGTCCGGTGGCCGACGCCGCCGAGGGGGCCCAGGTCCTCATAGGGCTTGGGGGAACGGCAAACCAGGTCTGCGCTGGCCTGGGAGTTCCGGTTGTATCTATCCTCGAAAAGGGAAAACTGGTCCAGCAAAAGCTCCTGGGGTCGGCGGAACTGCTCGTTCCTCCGACGGCCCAGGACCTGGCTCAGGCGGCTTTAACGGTCCTCTCAGACCCTGTCCTCGCCGAAAACATGGCAAAAGCGGGCAGGGCCAGACTGGGCCGGTCCGGTGCGTTGGATCAGGTCGTCCGGTACGGAGAGGTAGAACTGGGCTGGGGAGTCAGAGACCTGGTGTACCGCAGGTTGAAATCAGCTCGCAGAGAGGAAAAAGGTGAAAAACTATGAATGCTATAAAAACGGAGAATATATCCATCGGTGAAGGTCCACTGACCATCATAGCAGGCCCATGTTCACTGGAGAGCCTGGACCTGGCCATGGAGACGGGAAAAGGCATAAAGCAGGTCTGCGACGAACTGGGCTTACCCTACATATTCAAAGCCTCCTACGACAAGGCCAACAGGACCTCCATCCACAGCTACCGTGGCCCGGGGCTGGAAAAGGGCCTTGAGTGGCTTTCGGAGATAAAAAGCACCTTAGGTGTGCCGGTCATAACCGATATCCACGAGACCTATCAGGCCCAGCCTGTGGCGGAGGTCGCCGACGTCCTTCAGATACCGGCGTTCCTCTGCCGTCAGACCGACTTGCTCATCGCCGCCTCTAGAACAGGAAAGATCCTAAACGTCAAAAAGGGGCAGTTTTTGTCTCCCTACGACATGAAATCGGTGGTCACCAAGTGCCACGAGGCTGGCAACGACAAAGTCATGCTCTGCGAGAGGGGAACCACCATGGGATACGGCCAGCTCGTGGTGGACATGAGATCCCTAGCCATAATGAGGTCTATGGGCTGCCCTGTTGTCTTCGACGCCACCCACAGCGTCCAGATGCCCGGCGGAAGGGGAGAGACCTCCGGCGGAGATCGGCGGTTCGTCCCCGCCCTCGCCAGGGCGGCGGTGGCCATAGGGATAGACGGACTGTTCCTTGAGGTCCATCCCGACCCAGATAAGGCCCTGAGCGACGGTCCAAACATGATACCTCTCCATCATCTAAAATCGGTGCTGACCGAAATAAAGGCCCTGGACCAGCTGGTCAAGTCGAACCTTGGGGTGTTTGACCTCTCCTGGGAGGCCCGGGAAAAATGATGAGCCTCCCCAGCGACAGGGATTGTCCGGTCTTCGACGATCAAAGGCTTATAGAGATCGGGAAGAAAGTCCTCATGGACGAGGCGGAGGCTCTCCAGACCGCCGCCTCCAGGTTAGGGTCCGAGATAGCCAAAGCCGCCAGAATCGTCCAGGGCTGTAGGGGAAGGCTGGTGGTCTCGGGCCTGGGCAAATCGGGACACGTAGGCAGAAAAATAGCCGCCACCTTGGCTTCTTTGGGAACCCCATCTTTCTTCCTCCACTCCGCCGAGGCCGCCCACGGCGACCTGGGAATGGTAAGGCGGGAGGACGTGGCGTTGCTTATCAGCCACAGCGGCAGGACTACCGAGGTGGTCAAGCTTATCCCCTTCTTTCGCAGGCTGGGAGCCCCTGTCATAGCCCTAACGGGAGACCTAAAGTCCCCTCTCGCCACCGGTGCCGACGTCGTCTTAAACGCATCGGTGGAGAGGGAGGCGGACCCCTTAAACCTGGCCCCCACAAGCAGCACAACGCTACAGCTCGCCATAGGCGACGCCCTAGCGGGAGTTGTCACCGAGATGAGGTGCCTAAAGCGGGAGGACTTTGCCCTGTTCCATCCCGCCGGGAGCCTTGGAAGACAGCTACTCATGACCGTCGCCGACGTCATGGGCTCAGGCCCTAAACTTCCTGTGGTGCAGGAAAAGGTCACCGTCAAAGACGCCCTCTTCGAGATAACCAGCAAAAATTACGGAGCCACGACGATAGTGGACGATGACGGTATTCTGAAGGGCATCTTCACCGACGGAGACCTCAGACGGCTCATAGAGAGGCAGGGGGTATCCTGCCTTGAGGAGACCATCTCCGACGTAATGAGCGTGGGGCCTAGGACAATCGCCAAAGACAGTCTCGCCGTAGAGGCCGTTCGTATAATGCAGGACGTCGAGGTCTCTGTCCTCATAGCGGTGGAGGATGGCCGGCCTGTGGGCATGGTCCACCTTCACGAGCTTTTACAGGCCGGGTTATCCTGATGTCTCTGTCCATCTGCCTATACCGGTGTGCCGCCGCTCTGGCCTTCTCCGCAGCCTCCCCCTGGCTTAGCCGTAAATACTCGGGCCAGGGTCTTTCGGAGAGAAAGGGCCTTTACGACAGGTCCCTTATCGACACCCTCAGACGCCGTGGAAGACCCCTCTGGGTCCACTCCGTCTCGGTGGGGGAGGTTCAGTCGGCGTCCCCTTTCCTCAGGCTCGCCAAAGGAGAGACCAAAAGGCCTCTCCTCCTCTCCACCATAACCGCAACCGGGAGGGAGATGGCGGGCAGGATCCTGGAGGGAGTGCCAGACCGGACCATCTACTACCCCTGGGACAGCCCCTTTATCGTCGATAGGGCCCTGGACTCCATAAGACCTAAAGCCTACGTCACGGTGGAGACGGAGATATGGCCCTCGATGATCTGGGAGATGAAGAGGCGAGGGATACCGTCCTTCATGGTCAACGGACGTTTCTCCGAAAAGACCCTCCGGTCTATGAGAAAGATAGCCCCCTTCTGGCGGGACGTCCTCTCCTGCTATAGCACCATAATGGTTCGCTCCGACTCCGACAGGGATGGACTCATGTCCCTAGGCGTTGACGGAGGCAGGATAGAGGTCACCGGCGACTGTAAGCTGGACGGCTTGATGGAGCGAAAGGCCTCTATGGACCTCTCGGAACTGAGCTGGATATCTAAGGGCCAGGGGCCTCTCATAGTCGCCGGAAGCACCCATCAGGGGGAGGACCAGATCGTCATAGACGCCTTCAGAAAGGTCCTTAACCACCATCCCGATGCTCGGCTTGTCGTAGTGCCGAGACACCCGGACAGGGCCCAGGACGTGGCAAACGTCGCATGGGACACCGGACCTGTCTGCCTATACAGCTGTCCGGTGTCCGGCTGGCGCACAATGGTAGTGGATAAAATAGGGGTCCTCTTCGGCCTTTACTCCCTGGCGGACGCCGCCTTCGTCGGAGGCAGCCTGGTCCCCAAAGGGGGCCAGAACATAATGGAGCCGGCCATATGGGGCGTACCTTTCTGTCAGGGCCCCTACAACGACGACTTCGTCCAGGCCACAGAGGAACTTTTCGCCCTAGGAGTGGGAACCCCTGTCGCCGACTCGGACTCCATGGCCAGAGCCTTTTTGGACGACCTAGACCCCGAAAGGAAACGGAAGGTGTCGGAGAGCTGCGAGGATTATTTCTCCGGCGGAAAGGAAGCCGCCAAGCGGTCCTGGGAGATAGTATCCTCTTGTCTTTGATTGAAAGGGGGTGGGGCAGTGCCCACGACGGGAAAAAACGAAGGAACACAGCGGCTCTTTCCCGAAATAATCGAAGAGAAAAAATTCCCTTTGGTGATTTTGGGGAAATCCTGGGAATCGGTTTACGCCGAAGGGCAGAACTCTCTTTTTCAGGGGGACAGTTTAGATTGGCTTAGAACCATTCCCGATGGATCGGTTGACCTTGTCTTTGCTGATCCCCCCTACAACATAAAAAAAGCGGACTGGGATATGTTTGAGAGCCAGGAAGAGTACATCGATTGGTCCATGAAATGGATAGCCGAAGCCTCTCGAATATTGGGAGAAAACGGGACAATGTACGTCTGCGGTTTTTCCGAGATACTGGCTGATCTAAAACATCCCTCTATGAAATACTTTAAGAGCTGTAAGTGGCTTATCTGGCACTATAAAAACAAAGCAAACTTAGGTAGGGACTGGGGGAGATCTCATGAAAGTATCCTTCATTTGAGAAAGAGCAAAAAATTCACCATGAACATCGACGACGTGAGGATCCCCTACGGTAGACACACCTTAAAGTATCCCTCCCATCCTCAGGCCGATACGAGTCAATACGGCAACGGTGGAAAACGAAAAGACGTTTGGACGCCCCATCCCGCAGGGGCAAAGCCTAAAGACGTTATAGAGGTTCCCACAACCTGTAATGGTATGGGAGAAAAAACGGCTCATCCTACACAAAAACCGGAAGAGCTTCTAAGAAAGATAGTTCTCGCGTCATCTAATCCAGGAGACGTAGTTGTTGATCCCTTCTCCGGTTCTGGAACCACCCTTGTCGTCGCCAAACAGCTTGGGCGAAGGTGGATGGGGTGTGATATCTCCCCAGAATACAACCGTTGGGCTATCGAGCGACTGATGAAAGTGCCTAAAAAGACCGTGGCAGAATGGATAGAGCAGGATAGATCTACGGAAAGCAGAAGGAACTCTATCAGATGACCTTAAATGAAATACTGGCCTTCGCTACAGATAAAAATAATTTTAAATCCATAGGCAATTACGCTTGTTTTTGTCTTCACTACTTGGAGTTCGTCAAAAAGGGACTTCAGGCCGTCATAGTCTCAAGGAACGAACACCATTATAGGTTTTTTCAGTACAAGGATGATGGAACCTACAATGTCACTAGGCCTATCAACAGCTTACTGATGCTCCCGTACGAGACTTTTGATTTAGAAAGAGATGCTTTCTTGAAGTTAATACGAGATATCAAGGCAGAGGATGTCAGGCAAGAGAAAAACAGGGCCCTCATCAACAATTTCATATATACCTGCCAGCAATCTATAGGTGCTGCATTGGATGGCTTACCAGCTAACAGGTCCAATGCCGCCAGAAAAATAAACGGAGATCTTTTCGAGAACCTTGTTCGTTTAGTCCTCTCCGAGATAGGCGTAGACGCTTCCTGTGGTCTATCATCCTTACCGGTCAAAATAAACGGGGAAGAGGCCTTTCGGATGAACTATCAGCATGATCTTATCCTCAGGTCAGAAGGACAAATAAAAGCCATCGGTTCGGTTAAAACGTCCAGCAAGGATAGACTAGACAAAATATTCATAGACAAGTTTTTGTATAACAGGCTCACCGATTCTAGCACCCCTCACTTCGCCGTGTTTTTAAACGATGTGCAGAGGTCCGGCAGAGAAGGGCGATACGGAGTGAGCGCAACGTTTCTAAAAGGGCATTTCAAAGGATACACGGTGAAGCTAAACCCCCTTGATGGGGTGTATTATTTCGATATAAGGCCAAATATGGTCTCCGAGGATATCCTAAAAGACCACATAAAAACCTTTGATCGTCTAATAATAGATGATATATGGCGATTTATATGACTATATTAAAGATATAAAGGGAGGTAACAACATGGCAATCAGCAGAGAACTTATAGAGAACTTCTATCGCAACCTCGACGATCGGTCTAGGGCTTCACTGGACTCGGCGGTGGATAAAATGGTGGAGGTCAAAAAGCGGGGCGGCAAGATAGTGGTGGCTTCCGGCAGTGGGCCTAACCTCCACGAAGGGGTGACCACCCTGGTCGCTGAGCTCATGGACAAAGGCATAATCGACGGAGTGACCACCAGCTCTGCGGTTATAGGTCACGAAATGGCGGGAACCCTGGACAGGGTGAAGATGTGCGACGCCTCCCAGCTCGGCCTACCGGAGGAGAAAATGCCCAGAGGCAACGTCTTTGAGTTCACCAGGATGACCGAGGAGGAGAGAAACGTCCTCAGGAAGAACATGGTCTTAGACGAAGAGCTCCTCTCCAAAGAGGACGAAGTCGACGGCCACGACGTCGTAAAGGCGGCGGGCAACATGGCCTATCCTATGGGTCTCTGGAACGAGATCCTCGCCAACGAGATACTGGACATAGCCAGGACCTACGGCCTTACCTTCGAGGAGGTCGCTGGCTGGGGGGCCGACCGCAGGACCATGATAGGCATAGGGGCTGAAAAGGGCCTGCCTGTAATCGTCAGCATACCTCAGATGGTCGGAGGGGGGGCAATCGGCCTCGCCATAGGTGACAGCGTCCCCATCTCCAACCGCTCCATGAGGCTTGCGAGAATGCTCGACGACGCGGACATCATAATAGAATCGGCCATAGCCCTCTCCCAGGAGCTCCACGACGGCCCCTTCGAGAACTATACCGGACACGGCATATGGGCCTGGTGGAAGGGGTTCAACACCTTCCACATGAGGGACAAGACCCTCATCCGAATCGATTTAGACGAAAACCTTAGAAAGGCCCAGGACCAGCAGAGACACAACGCCCAGATCCAGGAGGCCATAGACAAAGGCCTTCCTAAGACCAAAATATCCGGCATACCCTTCCGAATGGAGATGTCCGCCTTCGCCAGACACGAGGGAAGCATACCTATAATAGGGGACATAGGAGAGGTATGGCCCGTCATGGCCCTTAAGGTCGCCGACGCCCTTGGGATAGAGCTGGAGTTCATGAGCTACAAACAGGAGACCGACGAAGGCAAGGCCGTTAGGGAATGGATAGTCGACGAGATTCGTCCCATAGACCCGGAGGCTATGAGGAAGAAGGCCTCTGAGTGGAGATAGTCGTAGTCATTCCCGCCAGATACGGCTCCTCCCGACTGCCCGGCAAGCCCCTGTGTGACCTAGGGGGCAAGCCCGTCGTTCAGCACGTATACGAAAGGGCCTCAAAGGCCAGAGGTGTGGGAAGGACTCTGGTTGCAACAGACGACGAGCGGATCGCCCAGGCGGTCCGCTCCTTCGATGGGGAGGTCGTCATGACCTCCAGTGACCACCCTAACGGGACCTGCCGAGTGGCGGAGGTGGTGAAGGACATAGACTGCGACGGCGTGATAAACGTCCAGGGAGACGAGCCCTTTATCGATCCTGTCCTGATAGAGCAGTTGGTAACAGCTATGGAGGGGAATCCAAATATCCCTATGTTCTCCCTCAGATACCCTCTGGAGGAAAACGAATGGGACAACCCCAACAGGGTGAAGGTGGTCGTAGGGAAGGGGGACATGGCCCTCTACTTCAGCCGGTATCCCATCCCCTACCGCCGAGTGCCAGGCTGTCCGGTGTACGGCCATCTGGGGATATACGGCTACCGTCGGGGCTTTCTGGACCTGTACTCCAAGATGGACCCCACTCCCCTTTCGGAGAGCGAGTCGCTGGAGCAGCTCAGGGTACTGGAACAGGGCTACCCCATAATGGTCCCTCTGGCAAAAGGGGACCACGCCCCTGGCATAGACACCCAGTCGGACCTGGACTGGGCCAGATCGGTCATAGGAGGAAACAAACCATGAAAACCCTGTATCTCGACTGTTTCGCCGGAATAGCGGGAGATATGTTTCTGGGAGCCATAATAGACCTAGGGCTCTTCCCCGTTGAGGGCTTTATCGACGCCATGAAGGGCCTAGCCCTGGACGGATACTCTATATCCGTCGAAAAAGGCATCAGGAAGGGCATTTCCGGCACGGACATCAAGGTGATCGAGGAAGATCACCACCACCACCACGACGAAGATCACCACCATCACCACGACGAAGATCACCACCATCACCACCACCATCGTCATCTGTCGGACATAATCGCCATATTGGACCGCTCTACCCTGCCGGAGGAGGTAAGGTCCCGCTCGGCACTGGCCTTCAGGCTCCTGGCGGAAGCTGAGGCGGAGGTCCACGGCACCGACGTCGAATCGATCCACTTTCACGAGGTCGGAGCCATAGACTCTATCGTCGACGTGGTAGGTGGCTTTATGGCTTTACACATGGCGGCCATAGACAGGGTATGCTCCTCTCCGGTCAACGTAGGGTCGGGCACCGTCAAATGCGCCCACGGAGTTATGCCCGTCCCCGCCCCTGCCACAGCGAAGCTTCTTGCCGGAATGCCTATAGTATCTCAGGGAGATCCCATCGAGAGGACCACTCCCACCGGTGCCCTGATGCTGAAGGTCCTCTGCGACTCCTTCGGCTCCATGCCCTCTGGGACGATAAAGGCAACAGGCCACGGCCTCGGCGACAGAGACACCGAACTTCCCAACCTGCTGAGGGCCGTAATAATCGAAGAGGGCAAAGTAGGTACCCCCTGGATACCGGGCCAGGCTTCCGTTTTAGAGGCCAACCTAGACGACATGAACCCCCAGGACCTTCCTATAGCCATGGATCACCTCTTTCAGGCCGGGGCCTGGGACGTATTCTTCACCTCGATCATCATGAAGAAAAATCGACCGGGAATCAGGATAACCTGCGTTGGCCCGGTGGATCTGGAGGAAAAACTGGCGGAGACGATCCTCAGACACACAACCTCAATAGGGGTCCGTTGCAGGATAGAGAGCCGCTACACCCTGAGAAGGGAGGAAAAAACCGAGCTGACCTCCCTTGGGCCGGTCAGGGTGAAAAGCTCTTTCTGGGGAAAAGAGCTTTTCCAGAGAACTTTAGAGCATGATGACTTGAAAGACCTGTCGGAAAGACATAACATACCCTTGACGGAGCTTAGAGATATTCTGACGTCAGAATTAGGGGGCTTGGATAATGAATACCGACATGACCGATAAAATTGCGCTTGTGGTGATCCTCTCCGACGGGATAAGGGGGCATCTTTTCCAGAGCAGAGGCATAGCCCATTGGATAGAGGCCCTTTGCGGTGCAAAGGTGATAGAGTTGGAAGTCCCCCTATACAGGGGCTGGAAAAGGGCCTGGATACTCAAGGCCATGGGGAAGGTGCTGGCCCGGGGAGACCGGCTGACCGCCAGACACTGGCTTGACTGGACCGGAGACGAGGGGCAGACGATCCTGGACTCCTACCGCCTTGCGATGGACGGCTTAAACGTGGATGGCGGGAGGACCATGGTCATATCTACCGGAAGCTCCGCCGCCCCCTTCTGCCTCGCTCTGGCGAGGATCATGGGAGGTAAAAGCTGCACCGTAATGACACCGTCTGTAATAGGGACCGATCCCTTCGACTACGCAGTGGTTCCCTCTCACGACGGAGAGCCCGAGAGGGCCCTAATAACTCTGGGAGCTCCTAACTCGGTGACAGAGGAAAAAATAGAGGTGGGGGCTAAGGAGCTATTCTCCCTATACCCTCCGAAAGGAGAGGGGGAAAAGTGGGGCCTCCTCATAGGCGGAGACGACCAGAACTATCAGATCGATCCATACTGGGCGGACATGACCATCGGGGTGATGCTCCGTATAGCCGAGGAGAAAGAGGTATCCCTTTACATAACCACCTCTCGCAGGACCTGCCCCGAGACCGAGGCCAAGATCAAAGAGGTCTGTAAGGGAAGCGAAAAGGTCTCTATGGTCCTGCTGGCCTCGGAGGACGATTTTAACCCCGTTCCCGGGATTCTCGGAGGTTGTCAGAGGGTCTTCTGTACAGAGGATTCTGTTTCCATGATATCCGAAGCGGCCACCTCAGGAACCAGAACCTACCTCCTGAGGGTCGGCAGAAAAAAAGGCTGGAGAAAAGCCCTTCAGGACATAACCGTCAAACTGGTCGAATGGAAGGCCCTGAAGGAAAAACACCTCTGGGGAGCCCCCAGATTCGATATGATGATAGATCGATTCAAAGAAAGGGGACTTCTCACCGAGATGCCCTCGGACGTCATGGCCTGGCGTCCTATGTTGGACAGGCCTGCCGGACTCTCCATAGATTTCAACGAGGCCCAGAGGGCAGCTAGGTGGATATTGGAGAACTGGAGATGAAAATCGTCCACCTGCTCCCGGGCCTTGAGGTGGGAGGGGTGGAAACCCACGTGGTCGACCTGGCCTCGGAGCAGGCCAGGTCGGGCCACCGAGTCACGGTTGTATCCGGTGGCGGCCGAATGGTGTCTCAGCTACACCCCGACGTCACCCACATAACCATGGCGGTTCACAGAAAAAACCCCATTACCGGAGCCATCTGCGCAGTCAAACTGGCGTGGATGGCTCGGTCTAAGGGCTGGGACGTGCTTCACGCACACTCCAGGGTTCCCGCCTGGATAGCCTGGTGGACCTCTACTATTTCAGGCGTTCCCTTCATAGTGACCTGTCACGGCATATACTCGCTGAACGCCGGTCTAACCCCATACCGCCATGCGGATGGGGCTATCTGCGTCTCCAAGGCTGTGATGGATCATCAGAGGGACTGGCTCCCGACCAGGACCGCCGTCATAAAAAACGGCATACCCGACCCTGGGGTAAGGTGGAGCCCGAAAGAGGGCGGCCCATTCAGGTTTCTGTTTGTCGGACGGCTCACGAAGGTGAAGGGAATCGACTTTCTTATATCGGCCTTCCTCCCGATGGCGAACAGGCAGGACTGGGTTCTCGATATAGCGGGAGAGGGGCCACTTGAGGAAGAGCTCAGGGAAAAGGTGGCCTCCGCCGGTCTGGGAGACCGAATATCCTTTCTTGGCTACAGAGACGACGTGGCGGAGCTGCTGTCTAAAAGCCACTGCTGTCTATTTCCCTCCAGGAGCGAAGGGGCGGGTCTGGTCCTCCTGACCGCTCTGGCGGTGGGGACCCCGGTGATAGCCTCCGACCTGCCCGCCTTCAGGGAGACCCTGGACGATAGGTCCCTTATCCCCATGGAGGCCTCTGTCTGGACCGACAGGCTAGCTAACGCCATAGACCACCCCGACAGCCCCCAGCCTACCTCACCTCCTAGGTCCATTCATGATATGGCTGTTGAGGTGGGAGAGTTTTACGTCACGAAATAGACTCGAGAGGAGGTCTCCGGTTTGAGAATGGATCACACAAAAGATTTTTTGCTCGACATAAGAAAAGCGGTTGATGCCGTGCTAAAAAGTGGCCTAGATATAGAGGCGATCTATCTTTTTGGGTCTTACGCCTACGGAGAGCCTAACGAGGCTTCCGATATCGATCTATACGTCGTCCTTTCCGATGACAGCAAATCTCAAATTAGGGCCATCGACGCTATGGAAAAAATCGGAATGGAGATATTTAAATCTGACGTCTACAACGTAGAGATTTTGGCTGGATTTGCCGACGATTTTCTATCTCGAACTTCTCTGCCCACCATAGAGAAAACCATCTCCGATAAGGGAGTTGTCCTTTATGAGAGAAGCGCCTAACCAAAATTATATTTATCTCTCTGAAAATCCTTATAGCCATTCCTAAGATAACCAGAAAGACGGTGTTTTTATGAAGAAAGCTCTAATAACCGGCATCACCGGGCAGGATGGAGCGTACCTATCGGAGTTCCTGCTCTCCAAGGGCTACGAGGTTCACGGAATGAAACGGCGGTCGTCTTTGTTCAACACCGGCAGGATAGACCACCTGTTCAGCGACCCCCACGAGGAAAACCGAGGGCTCGTACTCCACTACGGCGACCTGACCGACTCCTCCAACATAATCAGGCTCCTCCAGGAGATAAAGCCCGACGAGATATACAACCTGGCGGCACAAAGCCACGTCAAGGTATCTTTCGAGACGCCGGAGTATACCGCCAACGGCGACGGGCTGGGAGTCCTTCGGATCCTTGAGGCCATACGAATACTGGGTCTGGAGAAGACGACCCGCTTCTACCAGGCATCCACCAGCGAGCTATACGGCAAGGTCCAGGAGATTCCCCAGAGGGAGACCACCCCCTTCTACCCCAGAAGCCCCTACGCCGCCGCCAAGCTCTACGGCTACTGGATAACCGTCAACTACCGGGAGGCATACGGCATCTACGGCTGCAACGGCATACTGTTCAACCACGAATCACCCCTTCGGGGAGAGACCTTCGTCACCAGAAAGATCACCAGGGCGGTCGCCCGGATCTCCCTGGGCCTTCAGGACAAAATATACCTGGGCAACATGGACGCCAAACGGGACTGGGGCCACGCCAGAGACTACGTCGAGGCCATGTGGCTCATGCTCCAGCAGGACACCCCGGACGACTACGTCGTCGCCACAGGGGAAACCCACTCGGTCAGGGAGTTCGTGGAGCTATCCTTCAAGGAAGTCGGGATCCCTATAGAGTGGCGTGGAACAGGGGTGGACGAGGTTGGATTCGATCCCTCCACCGGAAAGGTCCTGGTCGAGATCGACCCCAGATACTTCAGGCCCACGGAGGTGGAGCTTCTCCTTGGCGACCCCACCAAGGCAAAGGAGTTGCTGGGCTGGGAGAGGCGAGTCACCTTCCCCGAGCTGGTCAAGGAAATGGTCTCCCACGACCTGGACCTGTTCAAAAAAGACATCCTCTGCCGGGACGCAGGATACCAGGTATGCCCCTCTATAGAGGACCTGTCTTGATCTAAAAAAGGATGGTGAGCACGTGCTTAAATCGATGGACATAGAAAACCTCACCGTTTTCCCTCATGCCCATGTGGATTTTTCCCTCGGTTTAAACGTCATCGTAGGGGAAAACGGAACGGGCAAGAGCCACCTGCTTAAGGCCGCCTACAGCCTGCTGGCGGTGTCGTCGGAAGGAGGGCGAAAATTCAGGGGAACTACTCCTACCAAAAACTACCTCCAGACGGCGATCGCCGAAAAATTGGTTGGTGTGTTTCGTCCTGAAACCTTGGGAAGGCTGACCCGTCGTCGTCAGGGCAGGGGAAGGTGCGACATCTCCCTTCGGTTTGATACCTCTGAATGGGATTTTTCCTGTGGTTTTTCGTCCAACAGCAAGGCGGAGGTCTCGGTGGATAAGATGCCTTCCTCTTGGAGCGATATCGAGCCGGTGTTCTTGCCGACCAGAGAGCTCATGTCCCTATACACTAACTTCGTAGCCACCTACGATAGACACTACCTCGAGTTCGAGGAAACCTGGAAGGACACCTGTCTTCTTCTAGGTGCTCCTCTCAGGAAGGGGCCCAGGGAAACCTCCGTAAGGGCTATACTGGACCCACTTGAGGAGGGAATGTCGGGGAAAATTGTAGTCTCCGACGGGAGGATGTATCTCCAAAAGAGGGATGGTCGGATGGAAATGTACCTCATAGCAGAAGGACACAGAAAGCTCGCCATGATAGCCCATCTTGTGTCGTCGGGGGTCCTAAAGAGGAATAGCTGCCTCTTCTGGGACGAACCGGAGGCCAACCTTAATCCCAAGTTGGTGAAGCTTGTCGCCGAGACGATCCTCAAACTTTGCGAACAGGGGATACAGGTGTTTATATCTACCCACGACCTCTTTTTGCTCAGAGAGCTTGAGCTTAGGAGGCGAGATCACAAAGATGTATCGGTCAGGTTCATCGGGCTTCACGAAGGGGACGTCGGCGTGAAATTAGAGCAGGGAGACTCGATCGATGACGTCGGAGAAGTCGTATCTCTGGAGGAAAACGCCGACCAGTCCAACCGATATCTGTCCATGGACTGGCAGGAATAGTCATGAGCTCTCACGTAGTAGACTCGTTGACCTTTGCGTTTCCCGACGAATGGGTTTTTTTACAGGAGATATTTGTGGATTTTACCTTGATGATGGTGTTGTAATAATGTGAAAAATTGAAAGGTGCTTGATCCATGAAAAAAATATATGTAGCCGGGCATAATGGCCTGGTTGGATCCGCTATAGTGAAATCTTTTAAAAAAAATGGTTATGAAAATATATTAGTCAAATCCCATGAAGAGCTGGATCTGACTGATCAATGCGATGTGAGTCGCTTTTTTGAGAAAGAAGAACCGGAATGGGTTATCTTAGCTGCTGCTAAAGTTGGCGGAATTATGGCAAATAAGTCTTGTCCGGCTGAATTCATGTATCATAACTTAGCTATAGAGGTTAACGTTATACATCAGGCATGGCTTTCTGGAGTAAAAAAACTGCTTTTTCTAGGTAGTTCCTGTATATATCCTAGAATGGCACCTCAGCCGATAAAAGAGGAATACCTATTGACCGGTCCTCTCGAAACAACAAACGAGGCCTACGCACTGGCTAAAATATCCGGCCTTAAAATGTGCGAATACTACAATAGGCAGTATGGCGCAGACTTCATATCTGTTATGCCTACCAATCTCTACGGTCCAGGAGATAACTTCGATTTGGAGAGTTCTCATGTCCTTCCCGCTATGATACGAAAATTTGATGACGCCAAGAGAGAGGGCAAGCCGACTGTTACCCTATGGGGAACCGGAGCTCCCAGAAGGGAGTTCCTACACGTGGACGATATGGCGAGCGCATGTTTGCATGTCATGGAAAATTACAAAGATCCAGAGTTCGTAAACATAGGGGTTGGGAAGGACATATCGATAAAGGAGCTAGCCGAGATGGTGAAGGAAATAGTTGGGTTTGGAGGGGATATAGAATGGGACCTATCCAAGCCCGATGGTACTCCCAGAAAACTTCTGGATATAGGGAAGCTGGCTGCCTCAGGGTGGAAGCCATCGATATCCCTAAAAGACGGCATAGTTGATACTTACCGTTGGTATGCGGAAAATCGTTCTTGTTAGAGGTCAATGCAATGAATAACGATATAAAAAAACTGCGTGCCCTCATACTGGCAGGAGGAGGAGGGACCAGGCTGTGGCCCCTCTCAAGGGAAGAGGTCCCAAAACAGTTTTTGAAACTCGCAGGGGACCAAAGCCTCCTTCAGACCACCATAAAAAGGCTCCTGCCCCTCTGCGGCCAAGAGGGCATAAAAATAGTCGCAGGGGAGAGATGGGACAGCCAGATAGCCTACCAGGCCTCCGACGTAGGCCTAAAAGGTGACATACTGGTACTGGAGCCGGAGGGCAAAAACACCGCCCCCGCCATAGCCCTGGGGCTGGCCCACCTGATGGAAAAAGGTGCAACCAGGGAAACTCCGGTCCTGGTGTGTCCCAGCGACCACATAATTCAAAACGAAAAAGCCTTTCACGATGCACTGAAGCTGGGGCTACTGGCGCTGGAAGAGGGAAAACTGGTAACCTTCGGCATAGTCCCAGACGCCCCGGAGACCGGATTTGGCTACATAAAAAAAGGCGAAGACCGAGGAGGTTGGCACGACGTTTCCCAGTTCGTCGAAAAGCCGGACCTAAAAAAAGCAACAGAATACATCCAAAGCGGCCAATACCTGTGGAACGGTGGGATATTCCTCTTTCGGGCCGGGGACATGATAGACTCCTTCAAAGAACACCTTCCGGAGATAGCGAGGCTCATGGAGTGTGGGGAGAGGGCCATGGTCGAGGGATTCAAAGACCTTCCCTCGGTCTCCATAGACTACGGCATAATGGAAAAAGCCCCCTCCGTGGCGGTGGTCCCGCTGGACGCCTGCTGGTCCGACCTGGGGAGCTGGGACGCCATCTACCAGCAGGGGGAAAAAGACGGCAACCGCAACGTCCTCAAAGGGGACGTACTGGCCGATAGGTCGGAAGGATGCCTGGTCCAAGGGGACAGACGGCTTATAGCCCTGTCTGGAGTCAGCGACCTGCTGGTGGTGGACACCGCCGACGCCCTGTTCATAGCCCCTAGAGGGACATCCCAATCGGTCAAAGACGTAGTCTCCACCCTGAAAGAACGGTCCAGACCGGAGATAACCCAGGCCCCCGAAAGCGCCAGGAGATGGGGAGACTATAGAATCCTCCACGAAGGGGACGGCATAAAGGTAAAGAGGATAACCGTCCACCCGGGAAAGGCCCTGAGCCTCCAGTATCACCACCACAGGACGGAACACTGGATAGTGGTAAAAGGCACCGCCCAGGTCGAAAGGGACGGAGAGACCTTCTACCTCCACGAAGGAGAAAGCACCTTCATCCAGAAAAACCAGCTCCACAGGCTCATAAACCCCGGAAAGATCTCCCTCGAGATAATAGAAGTCCAAAACGGGCCGTATCTGGGGGAGGACGATATATTCAGAGTGGAGGAATAACCCTTGCGAAAACTTGCTTTAGTGGGCTCCAGAGTTTTCTGTGACGATAAATACCTTTACGGTGAGAGTTCTTCTGATCCCGATAGACGATTGTCCTGTATGAGGGATTTCAAAGATAAGCTCCGTAATGAGGGCATAGACCTAGTTTACTGGGAGGACGTGCCCAGCAAAGATGTGTGGGGTTACCTGTTTTTTAACTATAAAGAAAAAGACTTTAAGAGGATTGCCAAGGACAAACAGGGAGGTTTTCTCGCCCTTTTAGTTTGCGAGAGCGAGGTAGTATCGCCAGAGAATTGGTCTCCCAAAGTTCAAGAAAAGTTCGACATAATCTTTACCTGGGATGCCCGACCTTTGCCCGAAACCATAAAGCCCCGTTATATCAGGTATTTCCTGCCAAATGACCTTTCGAATCGTCAGGATTCACCTTCTTTTTCCGACAGGGAGAAACTGATCGTCATGGTGGCTGCCAATAAATGGAAGCGTCGGACGAAGGAGCTCTATACCGAGAGATTCAAGGCCATAAGGTGGTTTATGGAAAAACACCCCGAGGACCTGGATCTTTATGGTTATGACTGGAAATACGGGGTAGCTAAAAAGGCCTTGGAGATTGTCAGGAACACCTTTCGAGCTATAGGTGGTAAACCTACTAGACCGGTCGATGTGTCCTCGATTTACAGGGGCCCTGTGTCGGTTAAGAGAGATGTCCTCAAAAGATACAGGTTTTGCCTGTGCTACGAGAACGCAAGAGATATCCCGGGGTACGTTACAGAGAAAATATTTGATTGTTTTCTAGCCGGAGTGGTGCCCATATATATGGGATGGGAGGGAATCTCCGACCTCATCCCTAACGGGGCTTTCATAAACTTTCGGTCCTTTAGAGATTATGACCATATGTACGAGGAAATATCAACTATGACAGAGGACGAGTGGAATGGCTATCTGTCTGAGGCCCGAAATTTTCTCGATAGTGACAAGGCAAATCTCTTTCACTCTTCTTGTTTCTCCGATACGTTGGTCTATGGATTGACCCATTTTGACGTCGGAGAGTGATGTTGTGATTTCTGTAGTTATAGTTACCAAGGACAGAGCTGATGCTTTGAGGACCGTCTCTCTTCCATCCTTCCTGAAGCAGAAATTTGACGATTTTAAGATGTTCTATGGGATTTTTAGGTTTTTTTAAAAAAAGATTGCAATGTTTATATCTCCAGCATATTTGATTTTATAGCTGGAAGTCTATCGGATAAGTTTAGGCTAGCGTTCATAGCTGGTAACTTAGTAGATTTAACCTCTAGCCAGTCAAAGATCAATTAAAATTGCTAGCGTTCTTTTCTATTCTAGAGCATCATAATCTAACGAACCATATCCTTGAAAGCTCTCTTTTTATGTGAGAGTATGTACTCCTCATACTTCTCACTACGGAGGATCGATATCATGGAGAACCGAGCTGTTCCTGGTCGTCTCGAGGATAAACTGATTGCAAAACTTGAAAGCGAGCCTATGAAGGCTTTGGCTTACGCTCTCATGGAGATTCTCCCTAGTGATTGGGTTTTTGAGACCGCTAAGGAAACCGGGTTCTGTCA
>NZ_FXBB01000015.1 GCF_900177735.1 Dethiosulfovibrio salsuginis
ACCCTGTGGTACGGCAGAGATCCGATAATAGCTGGGGCAAATTATGCCAGCTCCCAACTGTGCTCTGAATGTGGCTACAAAAACCCACTGGTAAAGGATTTAGCCCTAAGGGAGTGGGTGTGTCCAAGCTGCGGCGTTCGCCACGACAGGGACGTAAATGCGGCACAAAACCTACTGAAACTAGCTCTGCCCACCGAAATTAGCACGGCAGTGTAGCTTTGGTACTCACGAGGTCGGGACGACCTTCAGAGCCTGGGGAAACTTGTCTCGTTAGAGATATTGACCAGGAAGCCCACACTTCTATAAGTGGGGGTAGTTCACGGAATATGCCGTACTGCACCGGCAGGGGCTTGTCCAGCCCAAGATACTGTACCACCGCCTGGACCTCCGCCTCGGTGGCGTTCTCCCTGACCATGAGGTAGACCGGGTTTCCCATGACGCTGGTGAAGACGAACACTATCAACGAGACCACGAAAAGGACCAGTACCAGCTGAATCAGTCTCTTCACTATAAACCGGAACACTTAACCGCCTCCATCCCTATGGCCGAGGGCGACGGTCCTTTTACCTCAGACCTGTCGCCCCCGTTTTTTTTGTGGTCTAGTCCTTAAACTCGATGTCCCAGGCGTAAACGTACTTGTTGCTTCTGGGCTGGTACTCTATGCGGCTGTTGTGGGCGTAGATATCCTCCTGGAAGTGAAGGGGGATGTAGGAAACGTCCTCCGCCGCCATGGCCCATACCTTGCGCATAATGCCGTCCCTCTCCGCGGGGTCCGCTGTGGCCATCGCCTGGTCTATTAGTGCGTCCGCATCGGGGTTGAGGTAGTAGCCTCTGTTGACCCCGCCGTAGCCTTCCTTGATCGGACCGTCCTGGGTGATGCTGTAGATCATATCCAGAGCCATAAGTGCGCTCTCGCCGCCTGAGTCGGCCCATCCGGTCATGCAGAAATGGGTGTTATCGCCGTTGCGGTTGTTCGCGCTTATATAGGAGAAGAACACCGTCCTGGACATTAGGTTGAGGTTCACCTTTATGCCCACCTTCTCAAGGTATCCCGCTACTGCGCTGGCTATGGCTCCGTCGTTGATATAGCGGTCGTTGGAGGCGTCTAAGGTGATCTCAAATCTATAGCCGTCTTTCTGCCTTGGATAGCCAGCCTCGTCCAGCAGCTTCTCCGCCAGCTTGGCGTCGTAGCCCAGCCTCGTGACGTCAGGGTTGTAGCCGTTGAATCCCTTTGGAATGTAGGTCGCGGCAGGCACGGCGAAACCGTTCATTATCTTGTCCACTATCTCTTCCTCGTTGATCGCCCTGTAGATAGCCTCCCTAACCCTACGGTCTTTGAGAGGGTTGGTCCCGTCTGGGGACTTCAAAGGCGACGCAGCGTCCTTGGAGGGAGCGTCGGTCCAGCCTGCCAGGTTCAGGTATATCACCCTCATGCTGGGCTCGGTCAGGATCTTTATGTTCTTGTTCCGCTCCAGGATCTTAAAGTCCCTGACAGGAACGTCCACCACCAGGTCCACCGCACCGGAGAGCATGTTGGCGGTTCTGGTTCCCTCGTTGGTTATGGGCTTGAAGGTCACCTTCTCCGCCTGGGGAAGCTCTCCCCAGTAGGAGTCGTTCCGACCGAAGACAAGCCTGTCACCTCTGACGTGCTCTATCAGCTTATATCTGCCCGTCCCCACGGGGTTAAGGGCTATCCAGTCGTTCTCCTTGCCCTAGCAGGTCTCCTTGTCCAGTATGGCGAGGTCCTTAAGGTGGGCCAACAGAAGGGCGTTAGGGGCCTTGCAGACGACCTCCACGGTGTAGTCGTCGATCTTTTTGTAGCTCTCCACCGTCGAAAGACAGTAGGTGAAGGCCGATCCCTCTTTAACCTTGGACCGATCGAAGGAGAATATCACGTCGTCGGCGGTGAAATCGTTGCCGTTGTGGAATTTGACTCCCTCCCTGAGATGGAAGGTCCAGGTCTTTGAGTCATCCGATATGTCCCAGCTTTCCGCTAAAGAGGGCTCTGGTTGAAGGTTCCTGTCCGGCGCCACCAGGCTCTCGAACATATGGAAATTCAGGGCGTTTGTGATGGTCTCGTTGAGTGGATATGGATCCAGCGAGTAGGCGTCCCCCGCTAGGGCGATAACCACCTCCCTGGAAGCTCCCATGGCTGTCGCTGCCATCGACGATACCAGCAGGGCCGTTCCGATAAAACCGGCGATTCTCTTCTTCACGATGTCTATTCCTCCCTTTTCTGCGTTTTTTTGCATACCGATGCATCCAAAGAAAGTATCCCTTGTTGTATCCATAATATCCGTTGCCAAATTAAAAGTCAACTCGGCAAATTGCGAAAGTGGTGTTGAGGTTTTTTGCTTGACAGATCGGATCAAAAGGTGTATAAATCCACCAATGCGTTTAAGACTTTCGGTCTGGAGGCCGGGGAAGGAGAATCACCGTGATAAACCTCAACAGCAAAAACAGCATGGCTGGATTCTTCTTTAGCTTTTATTACTACGTCAACGTGGGGCCTCCTGGGGAGACCGACGTCTAGGCGTCGTGCTCGTTTTTTCAGGACCGGTCCCAGGTTGGGACCGGTCCTTTTTTTATACCTATTTTCTGTTTTGCTCAGTACATCGCTAAACACAAAAAACATCACCGAGAAGGAGTGAACGATATGACAGGAGCTAAGCCGGAGTTCAGCGGTCTGAAGGATGCCCTCAAAAGAGTGTGGGAGGTGAAGGGCGTCTATTACCGCAGGATGGCCGAGATGGGGATTAGCCCTGACGACGTCAACTCCATGGAGGACTTTCAGTCCCTTCCTCTGACCACCAAAGAGGACATCAGGGACAGCTACCCCACCGGGATGATGGCCTGCGACCAGGCCAAGGTGGTCAGGTTTCACGCCTCTTCCGGCACGACGGGAAAGCCCACGGTTGTTCCCTACTCCGCAAAGGATCTGGATATATGGACCCAGTGCATGGCCCAATGCTTGAGGACCGCCGGGGTCACGGAGAAAGACGTATTTCAGGTCATACTTGGCTACGGCCTGTTCACCGGGGCTCTGGGATTTCACTACGGTGCCGAGGCGGTCGGTGCGGCGGTGGTCCCAACAGGAGGGGGATTCACCGACAGACAGCTGACCCTGATGGAGGACCTAGGGACCACCGTCTTCACCAGCACCCCGTCCTACGCCCTTCACCTGTGCGAGGAGATAGAGGCCAGAGGCATCAGGGACAGGCTAAAGCTTAGGCTGGCCATCTTAGGGGGGGAGGCCTGGACCGAGGCCATGAGGGACGAGATAGAGTCCAGGCTAGGTGTGGTGGCCCTGAACTCCTACGGCCTTTCGGAGATACTGGGGCCAGGGGTCGCAATGGAATGCCCCGACAAGGTCGGGATGCACTTTAACGACGAACACTTCTTCGTCGAGATACTGGACGAGGCCGGGAGGCCCCTTCCGGTAGGGGAGGAGGGGGAGATAGTCATCACATCCTTCACCAAAGAGGCCTTCCCCCTGATCCGCTACAGGACCAGAGATCTGGGGAGGCTGGTGGAGGCCCGGTGTTCCTGCGGAAGATCCGGCCTTATGCTGGACAGGGTGAAAGGAAGAAACGACGACATGCTGATAATCAGGGGGGTAAACGTATTTCCCTCCCAGATCGAGGCGGCCTTGGGACAGGTTCCGGGGCTTACGCTGAACTACATCATAGAGGTCGAGGAAAAGGGCCATCTCAAGGATATGACGGTCCTCTGCGAGTCCAGAGACTTCCTCGATCCCGGCCAGGGTAAGGAGCTTTTCAACCGCTCTTCCTCCAGGCTAAAAGAGATACTAGGGATAAGGGTGAACTTCCGTCTTCTGGAGCCGGGCACCTTGGACAGATCTACCGGCAAAGCGGTAAGACTGAGAAAAGTAAGCTGAAAAGGGGAGGTATTACGATGCAGTCCAACGAGATGAAGAAAACAGCGGTGGTATCGGAGTTAAAGGGAAACAACGACCAGAGGTCTCCCCTTTTCGACGTTGAGTACGGCCCAGAAGGGGCCTGTATGGCCTACAGCGATGTGATGGTAGAGGACAGACGGAGATAGTAAAGTGAGAGGGAGCCACTTAAGTGGCTCCCTCTGTACACGAAAAAATATTACGCCCCAAGCTGTTCTCCTATAGAATCAAGTATTAGCTGTGTGCTTTCTGGAAGAGGAAAAGATATCTCATCTACAATATTAAACATACAAAAACATTCACTTGAAAAATCAAAAATAATATAGTCGTTATCAAAACAATCAACTATTGGTAGTATTTTTTTGCTTACAAAATCCACATTAAGCTCTTGCTCTGCATTCTCGACTTCATTGATGCCCAAAATCCGCCAGCTATTTTTTTCGTTCACTTCAATAAATTTATTTTCAAATAAAAAAAGCGATAAAATTAACCTATTTATCTTTTTAACGCTATAGATGCTTTTTATAAGAGACATTTTGCTCTCTGTCAGAGAAAGTTGGCTCTCAATCGTTGTTTCTCGAAGTTCTTTCATTAGGTCGTTTAACTGCATTTTTGCACCTCCACCCTTGCTTAATGACGAAGAGAATTAGCTATTTTGTCGTAGGGGCCATTTGGTCTATGGATTCCTTGTTTATCGTGGTGGTCACTCGCGTGCATAGGAGCTATATTATCAGCCGTGTTTTTGCCGCCAAACTCCAGAGGTTGAATGTGATGCGCGTCATAACGATCTCCGGCTCTACGAAGAAGCTTTCCACTTTTTGTGTGTACATCGGTTTTATATGTAGGCCATTTTTGATCGTTATTTTTTTCCCAGCCCTCTATGATTTCATCTTTGTTCCCTGCGAACTCTTTTTTTCTTTCTGCGTATTCTTCTGGGCCAACTTTTTCCCAGTCGTCAACGTTTATCTCTTTGTTATTGCCTATGGCCTTATCCCCGACCTCATCGTTGTATTTACGTCCCTCTTGCCTAATGTCTATTTTTTCCTTATTGTCGATGTCATCGTATTCTGACTGGGAACGCTCATGTTGATTATTCCAAGATCCATCAAAATCAGATCCTGTCCGGCTGTTGTTAAAGCCCCTTTCTATGTTCTCTTCCCCTCTATTCCATGGACCATCAAAGCTGCTTTTGATCTGACTTTGAGCGCCCTTCTCTGCTTCTTTGCCTATATCGGTGCCAACATTGTTCCATGGGCCGTCAAAACCAGCTCCTGGCTTTTCTACGCCTGTTTTTCCCAATCCCTCAGCTATCTCAGGTATAACTTTTGCTATCTCTCCTCCTGTTATCACGAAGATCCACCCCTTTTTTAGTTAGCCATTTTCTTCATGATTATTGAGCGACGAGGGTTGCCAGCTAAGACTGTCCATAAAAAGTCTTCCCTTAATGCCTTTTTAGACTTTGTTGAGATAGTTGAGTCAAAAAGCAGTGTTTTAATGCCTTCCTCTAGAAAGTCATCCAGCGTACTGTAGTCCTGGTCGCTATCTTCCCATGATGCAAAAAGGCGTTTTGGAGTTTCTCCGTCTATTTTGTTGATGTAATAGCCAAAAAAGGGTGCTGTAAGATGGTCATGCATCAGAAGGTATTTCATGTCTGATCTGATCTTTTCCAGGTTTCCTTTGTTGTTGAACCAGTAATCCACAAACTCCTTATTCATTGAGATGCATTTGTCATAGCACCCAGGATATGTGCTATTAAGGCTTGAAAAGAGTGCTGATATATAAAAAATGGCATGACATGCAACATCAACCGTTTCGCTCCGCCGGACTCGACGTTGTAACTGTTGGCGGAAAGAAGCTCTAATTGTTTCTAGATTTTCAGCTTCTCCAGATAGCACAAGTAAGAAAGCCCCTATTATACCGAGATAAAGCTCCTCGTGGAATTTTCTAAAGTCTTGCCGGGCATAAAAAGTGGCAATACCGGGTATTTTTTCAAAGCCAGGGTAACGCATAAAAACAAAGGAATTTTCTCGGTGAAAGCTTTGCATATCGTTGGAGATGGCGTTGTCATCCAATATTTGGCATCCAGGCTCTTTTTCGAGGTCGATCTGAACGAGAAAGGCTTTATCCATTCCTTCTCGATGTATTACCGCTTGCCCCGGTTCTAGGAGACAGAGTTCTCTGCTCTGTTCGTCGGTTAGGTTCATGGTCGCCCCCACATAGTCACGGTCGTCCTTGGCAAGGGTGCGGTGAATGATTTTTACATTTGTGTTTTTTATCACATCTTCGGCAAGTTTTGATGGTATCTGATCAACTACGATTATCCCTTGCCCAAATTCTCTAATTTCGGATATCACATTGGTGAAAGTCTCTACAGCCTTGCCTCGTGAATTGCCAACCTCTGGAGAGACGTAATCTGGTACTCGTTTCAGAAGACGATGTGACTCTTCGATCAAGAGAACATGTTTTAGGGATGAGCCTATTCCACCTCTTTTTTCTCGATATTCATAAATCGCTGAAAGAAGAAGCCCCATCAGAAAGCATTTTTCTTCGTCGTCACCGATGTATTTTAATTCCAAGACAACCTTGTTGTTTAAAAGTTTATCGATCGGTGTCGATCGACGGGTGTTCAACATGAGTCCCTTACTTCCGGTTAACAGGCTTGATATTCGTGCCTTAAGAGCTGCTGAATAGTTCATGGTTTGCTCTATAGCATATTTTTTTGAATTAACTACGTCGTCTATTTTTTCTAGTAAATCTTGGAGCGTCGGTAAATAATCGTAAAAGTGCTCACTTTCAATATTATCGAGATAGCGGTTGGAGGAGGTTGCAAGTTCCCATCCTTTATCCTGATAAATCCCGATGATGGCCTCTTCCAGCATGTAGGGCATAGCTGCGTACATGGGAAATGCTGCACTAAAGACAGCCTTCAGAGAGTCGATATGAGTTAGAAGCTCACATCCTGGAACAAACTCAAAAGGATTGATTCTAAACGGAGAGATCGATTCAGTTCCTAGCGTGAAAATTTTTAGGTCGGGCATCTTTTTCAGCATTTGACGATATTCAGTTTTTGCTGGCTCTATTACCATGAAAGGCAGCTCTATGTCTCGGAGTAGCCGAATACAGGTGTTTGTCTTTCCTGAGCCTGTTACGCCACAGACGAAAGCGTGCTTTTGTAGTAAAGAACGAGGTATTTGATAAGGAAGCTCGTCAAGAGGCTTCCTCTTGTGTACTACACGACCTATCCGAAGGGCGTTTTCAGAAAGAGGAGCATAGTTGACGCCAAAAGCAGGGGCTTCACGTAGAGTTATTCCCTGTACCTCTCTGCGAGGTAAATTCATAACTATGGAAAGCTCTTCTGTGTTCAACGGTGTTCCTATCCCCCCAAGAACAGGACCGAGAGGATGCCCAAGATTTGTGGATTCTATCTCTTCCCACGCCTTATCAAGAACTTCCTGAGAATATTGTGCGGGCTCACGTCGTATTTTTTCAAGAATATCCGTGCTTGTTTTATCATCAGTATTTGCAATTATGCTTATTAATCTATCTACGCTTCCTGAGGCTATCTTTTTGGCCATATTTGCAATTCGTACACCCCAACCGATCGAATCGTTTAGTTCATTTTTCTGGATGCCGTATCGTAGCAAGTTGTATTGAGGATTGTTGAAGTTTGCGAGGTAGGCCATAACCGCATCAGTCTGGAGAGGAAGAGCACGAATTGGCTCCCAATATGTTTCGTCTCCGGCTAGCGAAGCTCGTAAAAGTCCCTGTCCTCTTAGTTGAGTGTATTTATCGCTTGTTAGGAGATAGATCCCTACGTTCCAAAATCCTAGGTTTTTTCCGCGCTGAAGACGTCTTATGTAACTTTCACATAGTTGTTCGCAGTGCATCGCAGTTCTGTTCAGAACCTCCTGAGATACGGAGGAGCTACGATTCCAACCTTTGGCGTAGCCGCCGAAGCCGCCACCTCCAAGGGTATTACCTGCGGTGTTCGCTATAGAGCGAGTGAAGGAATGCATTTGGGAGGCTGTGTTAGTGTTGGCTATAGACCTTCCGACACTTGAAGCTAGAGGCATTCCCATTGCAGAAGCGGCCATAGGAGCGGCAACTGAACCAAAGATACCTCCTATTTTGGCTCCTAATGTCGCTCCAATAATAGTTCCAGCTCCAGGTACTATTGATCCGACAAGTCCACCTAATAGACCACCGACAGCCATAGAAGCGGCTCCTCCAGCGGCAATAAGAGCTCCACCACTTCCTAACCTTGTGCTTCCCTCCTGAGTGCCTATTGTCTCTGATTGGCTATCGGTCGTTCCGTCCGTTTCAGCTGTTCCGCCTGTGCTGCTGTTCATAACTCCTCTCATGCCGAACATCCCAATGTTAACGGTGTCGGATGATCCCTTCATTTTTTGAACCGTTGCCTTGACGTTGGCATGGACATCCGATGAAAGGTCAAAGAGATTTTTTACCATTCCGTCCACCATAGGAACCCCTACCGGCTCAGCAATGCAGAGGAGAACGTAGTTCTCCCCACGCATTGCTTCGATAAAGCGATCTATCCCTTGTACATAGGGTCCCTTGCTATCCCGGAGAGATGGAATTCCTGTAAAGGCGGTTACCTCTCCGTGATCAAGCAACGGTACGACAACCTCGTTCTGAGTTTCCACTGCCGAAAGTGGCTTGAACTTAGCTCCAAGGAAGTTCCCGTGGATCGTCTGTCCAAGCATGCGAGCGTATTGGTCCGTTCCAAGGGTTCCGGCCCGGTCTCTCCTTTTGGCTAGGCCGTAATAGAGTGAAGTTTTTTGCTTATCGCCATGGATGACGGAGATAACGTTGTGAGAATCGTCCTTCATGGATGCTAAGACATTCTGAAAGTGCATCAGGTGCAGTCCAAGATCGACTTCCCCCTCATGGCTGATTTCGTCCATTCGAATCATTCGGAGGTCTGTGCGGTAGTCAAAGTTGCTTTCCGCGACGTTTTCACACAGTTCAAGGCGATCAGGACGCAGAAAATCAAAGTATCGTCTTTCTAAAGCGAATAAAAGATGTTCGTCAAAAGCAGGAACAGTCTCCTGAATTTCTTTCTGCGAAAGAAGCAATTTATTCATCACGTTCTGCCGCCTCTCTAGGTGTTTTTTTATTTGATATTAGTTTTTGAGCGGGAATCTCTCTATCTCCTGAATATCCTGGTTGTCCTTATCGCGCTTATACAGGAGAACCTCATCTTTTGTTACTACAGTTATTGTGGTGTTGAGTAAAGCGGATAGGTTCTCAATGGTATTGTCTTCCCCCAGTAGCCCTTGTTTTATCAATAGCACTACAGACCAAAAACCTCTATGCCAATCTAAGGGAGGAATTATAATGGGTGGATTTTTAGGGTCATATGAATTGTTTTTGTAGACATTTTTAGGGCTAGTGTCTAAAAATACTATTTTCAACGAACCCGTTCTTGCTAAATCGATGATCTTTATTTCAGTGGTATCGTTCTGATCGCTACCCCCAAAAGGCGACCATCCTGATGTCTTGCTAGGGGAGAGGGTGACGTCGGTGCTCACCTCCGAATTTGCCAAACGTCTGATAAGAACAGAATCAGATCCTGCTATTTTCATAATATCCTGTGCATTTAACTGAGGGGAGACTATGTCCGAACTATCTTTCCAAAGTGGTACATAGGTAAACCCAATCTGCTTATCCCCAGAAGCAATCTCTGTCTTTGATGTTTCTAAATTTTCTTTAGATCCTATAACTATTTTGAAGTCATAGGAATCATTTTTTTCGGTTGCAACTGTTTTATTTAGTTGCCATGACTCTACGGAGATGATGTCTAACTGCTCCTTGGCAAACAAGATTCCTTGAAGGAAATCGCTGTTGTCTGATTCTTCCTCCAAAGCACATATAATTTTGGTGTTTTTTGGATTCGATATCTGAGGTAGTAGTCCTTCCTTTTGAGCTTTTGCCGATGTTTCTGTTGAATCATCGGATGATATGTTCCTATCTATCTGTGTAGTTTCATTATTCTGCGCTATAAATTCGTTTTGGGATTGTCGTGTTCCCAATATATTAAACCGGTCCGATAAAAACCATCCCACGATAACTAAAGTCGCAACAATAAAAGCTGTTTTAAAAATCCCTCTACTCGAAGATGGTCTATCCGATGGTGATGGTCTGTGAGCCTTCTTCTCGGAAAAAATTTCTTTTTTCTGTTCTTTAGGTTCCGTCACGAGATGTTGTTGGGCCATTTCCTTTGTTATTGAATGTAACGCTAGTCCCTTGACCATAGTCTCTTGAGGATTTTCGCTCCATAGAATTTTTGCTTGGGAGAAAATAGACTCTATTTTTTCACGGACGCACCAAAGCTGTGCCGCTCCTCCGGCAAATAATATAGTCCCAATATCCTCTGGCTGTAGAAATGCTTTGCTTAATGCTTCCCAAACGGGCTCCATGATTTGGGGCATGATGTCCTCGAATAAGGCGTCAATTTCTGAACGAGAAAGAGAAATCAGGACGTTTTGATCCTCAATCCCGAAATTTTCTTCTATCTCAGGAGTTCCATTGGTGACGGCTACCGATAGACGTTCTTTCAGCCTTGTGGAAAAAGCAGCAGTTTCCTCTTCGGAGGGAAGGTTCCCCTTAAAATCACCCTTGCTCAAAAAATCATTCAACTTTTTGTCGACCAATAAATTTATCTGTTCATCAAGCTTATTCCCACCACAAGAAGGATTTCCTGTGGCTGCAAGTTGCTTCGGATTCCCCTCTGCATCTAATTCCGCCACTGCGATGTTCATCGATGCACTCCCTAGGTCGTAGATAAGGATCTTCCCCTGCCCTAGGGATGTTTCACTGTTGAGCTTTTTTAGATAAGCTACTAACGCGCTTGATTCGTCGATAATTCTTACATTGGGAAAGCCTGCTTGCTCAACAGCCTTTATATAAGTGTTTTTTTGGATTTCATTCCAACCAAAAGGATATCCTATGGTGGTGACAGATTCGGCAATAACTGACGACTCCGACATAGTGCGTCCATTCAAACAAGCTTTCTCCAGATCGACTCTAATCTCACCGAGAAAAGCCACGATGATTGCATCGGCAGAAAGGGCTCCGTTGCTCGCTTTTACAAGATCTTTTCCACCTAAAAAAGACTTCAATCCTCCTTTGGCGCAAGGGAAAGATACTTTCCCTTGCTGGAGATTTTTCTGTTGAGAGTTTTTTTCACAGGCGTATATCTTAAGGTATTCAATCTCCTCATCGGTGTTTTGACTCAACGATTGAGGTGAGCATGTATAATAAGCCGCCAGTTTTTTGGAGCCGATGTCTATCGCAAAAAAATGATTCATCTAGCTCTCCCCCTTTATTTTTTGAATCTATTTAGTATTTTCTATTGTTACATCCAAGTGAACTTCGCACCCAGACCCCACATTTAACCAGCCGCTATAATTTGAGTTGGGTATTCCCGTATAGTCTAATAATTCTCCGGAGTCAGTATCGATGTCTATCATGAAAATGAATAGTCTAGAGTTAGATTTTGTATACCAAGTAAAGCTTTCATTGACGGTTCTCTGGGGTGTATCTGTATATGATCGCTGGTCTCTAGGAAATACTTTGATAGGGAGAAAATCGCCATTTTCGTATATGGCTATCACAAGTTTAACGTCAGGATCCCCTTCCGTAAGTCTTTCTCCCCAAGGACTATAATTAGTTTCTTTTTTTGCAACCTCACTATTTATGCGATATTTATTTATTTTTATTGAATATTTATCAATATAATACTCTAAACTAGCCCCCATGGCTGACGCTGCCTTGCTAACATTAAATAAAAAACAATAAACATCAGAATTAATTCTAAGTGAATCTATGGAATAGAGTTCATCTATTAAATGCTTTTGATAAACTGCATCGGCAGCTTTTGAAGTTGTTAATGGAAAAGATTGGACATCGTAAGGATGCTTGTTATAACGTTTATAGTAATCGATAGCTGTCTGTGCATAGGCAGAAAGGGCTTGTTTTGCCTCCCATAGCTCAGGGATACTGCCTTTAACATCTAGCGTGGATAGCTCCTTTTGTATGGCTGTTATTAGGGATATATTTTTATCCTCTTGGGCTTTTTCTAGTTTTTCAGCTACATACATTATTTCAAGTAATGTTTTTTCGTTGATTTGTTCTTGAGATTTTCTTGAAGTAGGTAGGTTAGTAGTTTTGCTGGAAATCGATTCTGCTGTTCCGCCCGTGTCTTTTAAACTATTATTAGTTTGATTTCCTGACACAGAAAACAGAGCGAATATTGCTACTATAAAGAAGCTGATAACGCATATTTTAAAGATATTTATCTTTTTGCCTGTTTTTTTGCTCGTATATGGATCTGGTAACATAGGATAGGTTTCATCCGATGAGGAAGAGTTGCTTTTATTCCCGTAAGGTGTCTTTATTACAGCTTGGTCTGAGCTTTCAGATGTCGCTCTTATTTGCTCTTTACCACATACCAAGACCTTTGAGTAAAGAGCTAAGCCCTTCGATACAGCTTCTTGTGGATTTGCGCTTCGAAGAATCTGGGCGTTGGGGAACATCTCCTTCAACTTTTCTCGGGCAAAGTAAAATCTTCCAGATCCGCCGGTCAATATGACTATGTCTATATCGGATGCGTCTAGCGAAGCTCCGCTCAGGGCATCCCATAATGGCTCTGAAAATCTAGTTATCAAATCAGCGTTCATCGTTTCAAAGGATGTGACGTCCATAGAAAACGTATCTCTGTCACCTTTACACTGTAAAATAGGGATAGTTTCGCTTGCTGAGTTACCTTTACCCTCGACAGCGATAGAAAGTTTTTCCTTCAATCTGCGTGAATGACGGCGTACCCAGGCCTTATCTCTGTTCGACATTTTTGTTTTATAGGTCTCTTGAAGTAGCTTTTCCTCCCAGGCTGAGGCGATTATCTCATCAAAGTTGCGTCCCCCAAGATCGGCTATTCCAGACGTGGCGATAACTCTTGGTTCCTCTGCGCCGGTCGTAGATATGATCGCCACATCGGAGGTTCCTCCTCCAAAGTCATATACTAAAACTTTCTGGACCTTATCCAGAGAAAGGTCTCCGAGGTAATAATGGTAATACAGTGCTCCTATTGGCTCTTCACATCCCTCAACGTTTGGAAAGCCGGCTTCCTCTGCCATCGAAATGGTAGCCTTTCGTTGAGCCTCACTCCAGCCGGAAGGGTGGCCGATAACGGTCTTTATCCCCTCTTTTGCGTCAATTTCCTTTAGAGGTGAGTTGCCGAAAAGCCCTCGTTCAATCTTTTCCCTCAGGTTGCGGAGAAAAATGATTCCTATATCACGAGCTGTCCCTGGTCCTTCTGGAAGCTGCAATATGTCCTTTGACGCTACCTTTAACTTAAATTCGTAAAACGTCCTTTCTGGTGCATCCCCTATCTCTTCCCAAGCTCTTAACCCGATGATCTCGATCTCATTTCCATCGGTTAGGCGCACCACACTTTCCGTTGTCCTTTGATTATCGATCTCGATGAGTTCTGGTTCAAAGGTTGCACTGATTCTAGTGCATGATATTGCGGTTGTGGTCGTTCCGAAATCTATTCCAATTAAATATTTCACTTAAAGCACCCCCCTATAAAAGTAATGTGGTTTGTTTTTTTGCGGTCATCGTTAATGTTGTTTATTTCATGTGCATTGTTTCCCAAGAGTTTATGGCAAATCTCTTTGTCTTGATAATGCTAGCACATATTAGGCTATCGTTGTAGTTCTAAAATAAATGTCCTGGCTTTTTATGATTATATGCGGAACAGAATAGTAACTCCGGGGGCATGTCAGCCACTATAAACTGGACAAATCCCCCTTCGGGATGGCTTATGGTCTCTATAGGTGTTGGGGTGGGTATGTCGTATCCGTCTTTCTCCCTGAAGTATAGACATTCCTCCAGGACCGCCTGAGCCTCGAGTATCACTTCCTCAACGGTGTCGCCGCAGGTAAAGCAGTTTTCCAGATCGGGAAAACGAGCGGTCCAACCGTCGTCGTCGGGACATATAATTGCGGGGTATCTGTAGTGTTTAGGTGGCATATTTCCAGCTCCTTCCGTGGTAATTTCAGAATCTAACCTAAAGGTCCAGCTGTCATTTTATCTGCCATTCTTCGCTATTTCCATGAGCCTGTCAACGTGCAAGAAAGTCTATCGATAATCCATATCAAAAAGCCCCCGGCAGTCACACCGCTGAGGGCTTTTTTGTTGTAAACTTATCCGAGGCTAACAGAGCTATCGAGAGGAGGTTTTTATATGGGAGAGGCGATAATAGATGTCTCCGGCCTGGGGAAGTCCTTCGGGGCGGTGCAGGCTGTGAAGGACCTGTCTTTTCAGGTGTTTAAAGGGGAGATCTTCGGCTTTTTAGGCCCCAACGGGGCGGGGAAGACCACAACGATCAACATGCTGACAGGCCTGGCAAGGCCCGATACTGGGACCATAACCATAGGGTCGACGGACTGCACCTCCGACAGGACGTTGGTCCAGCACCTCATGGGTATAGTTCCCGACGAGAGCTCCCTGTACCCCGAGCTTACGGGTTTTGAGAACCTGTGTTTCTGCGGTGCCCTCTACGGCATGAGGAAGAGTGACAGGGAAAAAAAGGCCAAGGAGCTGTTGGAGAAGGTTGGCCTTTCAGAAGCAGGAAAGCGTCGTTTCGGCGGCTATTCAAAGGGGATGGCCAGGAGGCTGTCCATCGCTGCGGGGGTTATCCACGAGCCGCCTATACTGTTTTTAGACGAACCCACCACCGGCATAGACGTTATGAGCGCCAGGACTGTTCGGTCTATGCTCAAGGAGCTCAACGACCGTGGAACCACGGTTTTCATAACGACCCACTACATGGAGGACGCCCAGAGGCTCTGCGACAGGGTAGCCTTCATAAACTCGGGCAAGGTGGTCCGCTTCGGCACTATGGAGGAGCTTCTGTCCGAGGACAGTGAGCAGGTGTTTTTTTCCCTGTTCCCCTACGACGGTGAGGGGCCTGTTGAGTCCATGTCACGGCTTTTCCCCGATATTTCCTTCAAAGATCAGGGAGAGGGCCTGTCTGCCTGGTCGTCGTCGCCTATCCCTGTCGGATCGGTGGTCTGTGCTCTGGAGCGAGAGGGATGGTCGGTGGCGGAGGCTAAAAAGGTTCCCCTCACGCTGGAGGACGTGTTTATGGCGATAACCGAAGGGGGGAAACCGCTGTGAGAGACTTTACGCTGCCCTCTTGGTGGATACCTTTTTGGAATATCCTTCTAAAGGATATAAAAGCCTACTATCTCAAGCCCCCTAACATCAGCTGGGGGATAGTGTTCCCTCTGGTCTGGACGGGGATGTTTCTCATTCGGTCCGGTGGGTCCATCGAGGACGTTCAGGGGCTTATGCCGGGGATAATATCCCTCTCCATACTTTTTGGCACCACCTCGGTACTGGCGGTGACGGTGACCTTCGAGAGGAAAGGGCGATCTTTCGACCGGCTCCTTCTTGCCCCTCTGTCTTTAGAGGCCCTCATGGCGGCGAAGACCTCCGGGGCCATCGTCTTTGGGGTCCTAAACGGCATGATTCCGTTTCTGATGGGAACTTTTATCTACGATCTGTCCCAGGTCTCTGCCCTGTATATCGGGTTTGTCGGCCTGTTGATGTCGGCGGTCTGCACTTTTTTGGGGCTGTTTATCGCGGTGTCGGTGAAGGAGGTTTTCGAGGCCCAGACTTTGTCGAACTTCTTCCGCTTCCCCATGCTGTTTCTCTGTGGGCTGTTCTTTCCCATCGAGGTTCTGCCGGTGTTTTTAAGGCCTCTGTCCTATCTCCTGCCTCTGACCTACGGTGCGGACCTGCTTCGCTGGATCCTGAAGGGACAGGGGACCATCAGCCCTATGGTGGACTCTGTAGCCCTGGTGGCTTTTGCCGGAATTCTCTTCGTCTTGAGCCTGCGATCTATACGCAAAAGATGGATATTATGATACTATCGATCTGAAGCGTTCCATATAATTTCTTTACTAGGAGGATACCTGGATATGAGAAAAATAAGTGTACTGGCGGCGTTTTTAGCGGTGGCTGTTCTCGCCGGGACGGCTTTGGCCTCTCAATCGGTCAAGGCCTACACCACGCTGGAGGAGCCTCTGGCTAAGGCCCTGTTCGACCGGTTTACCGCTGACACGGGCATAGCGGTGGAATGGGTGAGGCTCTCAAGTGGCGAGGCTGTGGCCCGTATGGAGGCTGAAAAGGCAAATCCTCAGGCATCCGTGTGGGTCGGTGGGGTGGGAACGCTCCATATCGACGCTAAGGCCAAGGGTCTCACAGCTCCTTATCGCTCAAGGGTCGCCAAGAACGTGTCCCCCAAGCATAGGGACGCCGACGACTACTGGATAGGTCTCTACGTTGGTCCTATAGCCTTCGCCATGAACACCGAGAGGGCCAAGGATCTGGGGCTCTCCATGCCCACCAGCTGGGCGGACATGATCAAGCCTGAGTACAAGGGATACATCAGGATGGCCAACCCCAGCACCTCCGGCACCGCCTACAACGTCATCACCAACGTGATCCGCATATTCGGCGGAGAGGAGCAGGGATTTGAGTATCTGGCCGCCCTGAACGCAAATATCGATCAGTACACCAAGTCCGGTTCCGCTCCCGGAAAGAACTGCGCCATAGGCGAGATCCCCATAGCCATAGGCTACCTTCACGACATGATCCGTCTAAAGGAGCAGGGAGCTCCTATAGAGATAGCGGTACCCTCCGACGGAACTGGATTCGAGACAGCCTCTATGTCTATGGTCAAAAACGGCCCCAACCCCGTAGAGGGCAAGAAGCTCTACGACTGGGTGCTCGGAAAGACCGCCCAGGATATCGTAGCCCAGTGGTACGTTATTCCCCTCTCCGAGGAGGCCGAGGCCCCTAAGACCGGTTTCAGCCTAGCGACTATGGTCCTCGTCGATCAGGACGACCAGTGGGACGCGGCTAACAAAGCCCGCCTTGTGGAGCGTTGGAACAAGGAGATCCCTGGAAACAAATAGTGTTTTCCGCCGTGGTATAAATCGGACAGGCGGGGCGGAGCTATGCGCCTCGTCTGTCTTTTTTTAGGAGGTTGGAACTCTATGTTCACTAAAAAGAGAGTATGGCTGGTGTTACTGTCTATAGCGATTTTCGCCCTGATGGACTGGTGGATAGTCAGCAACATCACTGGCTCTTTCCTGTCCCTTCAGGAGGGCAGTCGCAGTCAGATGATGGAGACCACCGTCGAGTCCGTTCCCGACCAGGACGTAGATGGCTGGATCCATAGGTTGATGAAAGGCGATCGGCCTTTCGATCTGGTTTACGTCCAAGGCCTTCCTGGGCTGGACGAGAGTGTGGAGGTCCACGGCGAGGGCTCGATTTTAGATTACTATAGCTCCTCCGTAGGGGTTGGCCCTTTCGATAGGGCGGTGGAGAGCGTTTCCTACAACGAGCCTTTCACCTTCGCCTCCTCGGCCAACTGGGGTGACGGTCCCAGGCAGGTGGTGTTCGCCCCGGTGAAAGATTCGGAGGGCTACGTGTCCTCTATGGCGGTGTTCGCCTTCCCCATCTCCGGCGACCTGGGCTATCTGAGGCTTGTTAGGGGCCTTGGACTGCTGGCTCTGGCTTTTTTCTCCGTGATGATTATGGTAGGCCAGTTCAGTCGAGATCCTTTCACCGGATACGTTATCTTCGGTCTGTTCGCCATGGTGGCGGTTTTCGTGGCCTATCCTCTCTTCGAGGCGGTGAGGCTGACCTTTATGAAAGACGGTGCCTTTTCCCTGGAGACCTGGAGGTCCGTCCTGAGGGGGCGACAGTATATGGACGCCCTGAAGGGCAGTATCTCCCTTGGGGTTTTGACGGCGACCTGTTCAACTTTGGTGGGGTTCCTGTTCGCCTTTATCCTAGGTCGAACCAGGATAGCTGGCAAAAAGTTCTTCGGTGCCATGGCGACTCTGCCGGTAATATCGCCGCCTTTCTCTTTAACCCTGTCGGTTATCCTGCTGTTTGGGAACAACGGTCTCGTAACGAAACAGTTTTTAGGTCTCGACGGCGTGAGCGTCTACGGTCTGCCTGGGCTGGTTCTGGTCCAGACCATGGGGATGTTCCCTATAGCCTTTTTAACCATGGCCGGGATACTGGAGTCCATCGATTCGACCCTGGAGGACGCCGCTATGGACCTGAGCGCCAACAAGTGGACGACTTTCTCAACTGTGACACTGCCTCTGGCCATGCCGGGGATACTGAGCGCCTGGCTGCTGGTGTTCACCAACTCCCTTGCCGATTTCGCCAATCCTCTAATTCTGTCGGGGAGCTTCCGGGTCCTGTCCGTCGAGGCCTATATGGAGGTCACAGGGATGAACCGTCTGGACACAGGGGCGGCTCTGTCGATTATGTTGCTTCTGCCCACCCTTACCGCATTTTTGGTCCAGCGTTTCTGGGTTACCCGACGGTCTTTCGTCACAGTGACGGGAAAGCCTTCCGGCAGGCTAACAGAGCTGACCTCAAGACCCGTTAAGGTAGCCCTTGTGACCGCTATGGTGCTGATAGTCGCCTTTTTGCTGTCCCTCTACGGGACCATCGTTGCGGGGTGTTTCGTCAAAAACTGGGGTATAGACTACAGCTTCAGCCTTGAGAATATAGTCGAGGCTTTCCAGAGGGGAAAGACCGCCCTAATGGACACCACAATGTTGGCCGCCATGGCGACGCCTATCGCCGGTATCACCAGCATGATAGCGGCTTTGATGTTGGTTCGCAGGAAATTCCCGGGCAAGAGGTTTCTTGAGGCCCTCATAATGACCCCTTTCGCCCTTCCCGGGACGTTGGTAGGTATCAGCTATATTCTGGCCTTCAACAAGGCCCCTATCATACTGGTTGGGACCGCGGCGATTATAGTCATAAACTACGTGGTGAGAGAGCTCCCCGTGGGTGTAGAGGGAGGAGTGGCCTCTTTAAGGCAGATAGATCCCTCCATAGAGGAGGCGGCCCAGGATCTCGGTGCCGACAGTCCTACGGTGTTTAGGACCGTTGTATTACCTCTAATCCGCCCGGCCTTTATATCGAGCCTTTCCTACACCTTCGTGAGGGCCATGACCGCCGTCAGCGCTGTCATTTTCCTTATATCGGCCCGGTGGTATCACCTGACGGTGCTCATATACAACTTTTCCGAGAACCTTCGGTTCGGCCTTGCAAGCGTGCTGGCCACCACCTTGATAGTAATAGTCCTTGGGACCTTCGGCCTGATGAGGCTCCTGGTCCGTCGCAACGAAAACCTTGAGAAAAGCCTCAGCCTATAGGGGGAGTTTAAGATGAACCATCACAGCAAAAGGGTCGCCCTTGAAGGGGTGGCAAAGGTGTTTAAAGATCCTACCGCCGGGAGGAACGTCACCGCCGTCAAGGACTCGGATTTCGTCATAGAGCCAGGGGAGCTGGTGACCCTTTTAGGGCCTTCCGGCTGCGGAAAGACCACCACCCTCAGGATGATAGGGGGATTTGAGGTTCCCACCAGAGGCAGGATATTTATAGGCTCCGACGACGTGACCTATCTGCCTCCAAACCAGAGGGACACGGCGATGGTGTTCCAGAGCTACGGCCTTTTTCCCCACATGAACGTCTTCGACAACGTGGCCTACGGCCTTAAGCTCCGAAAGGTGCCGTCTCAGGATATAGAAAAAAAGGTGACCGAGTTTTTGAGGATGGTGGGCTTGGAGGAACTGGCAAAGAGGCCCCCTTCGAGGCTTTCGGGAGGTCAGCAGCAGAGGGTGGCACTGGCTAGGTCCCTGATAGTGGAGCCAGGGGTGCTGCTCCTGGACGAGCCTCTTTCCAATCTGGACGCCCTCCTCAGGGAGCAGATGAGGGTGGAGATACGGCGGATCCAAAAAAGCCTCAACATCACCGCGGTATACGTTACCCACGACAGAGTGGAGGCCATGAGCCTTTCCGATAGGGTTATCGTCATGGACAGAGGTGAGGTCGTCCAGATAGGGACTCCCTCCCAGATATACTGCGATCCGGTCAGCTCCTTCGTGGCTGGCTTTGTGGGGAAGGTGGCCTTTTTCCCCGGCAAGGTAGTGGAAATTATGGAAGGGCGTCACAGGGTTTTGGTCAAGGGGATGGAGTACTCCCTGTCTTTGGCCTCCCCTGAGCTCAAAGAAGGGGATCAGTGCAACGTGATGTGTCGCCCCGAATCTCTGGTCATGGACGAGCCGGGGAAGGGGGTCACCGACGGCAAGGTGATAACCAACGTCTACCTCGGCCACAGTCTCGAGAGCTACGTCGACACCGACCTAGGGGAGATGTTGGTCCAGATAGATAACCCAGGAGGCAAGAGGATCTACGCCGAGGGAGAGCCGGTTTCCGTCGGTTTTAACCCTGACTGTGCCAAGGCTCTGCCCCTTTAGGATCTATTGGGCGAAACAGGGCGCAGGCGGGACGGTCTCTCCGAGGGGACTCAAGTGTGAGTTTTTAGAGGTTCCCTATTAGTGTTTGTGATGGCATTCTCTATTCTTAATATCCCATTGGCATATTCCCAACTCTCCTGTATGATGCTTTATGTCCGACCATGTTGTATATTGGATACAAAGGAGATGCTTTTATGGAGATGCACATGATAGATGAGGCTCGCCGCTGTATAAGGTGTGGAGCCTGCGTTAGAGGATGCCCCGTTCATACGGAGATACCGGAGATGATTCGACTGCTGATGGACGGTCAGATACTTTCCGCCGGGGAGATGCTTTTCCACAACAACCCTCTGTCGGTGGTCTGTTCACTGGTCTGTCCCCAGGAGAAACAGTGTGAGGGCCACTGCGTTTTGGGCAATAAGGGAGCCCCTATCCGTATCAGCGATATAGAGCACTACATATCGTCGTTCTATCTGAACGTGATGAACCTGGAGCCAACCGCAAAGAAGGGCAAGAGCGTAGCCATAATAGGATCGGGCCCGGCTGGGATAACCATAGCTTTTCTCATGGCGTTGAGGGGCTACGATATAACGATCTATGAGGGAAAGGACCAGATAGGAGGGGTGTTGCGATACGGCATACCACAGTTCCGTCTGCCCAAGGAGGTCATAGACAGGCTGGATATGCAGCTTAGGCGTCTTGGGGTGGTGATCCGTCCCAACACCACCATAGGGACAAGCATCACCATGGACGATCTTTTCAGGGACGGCTTCTCAGCCGTGTTCGTTGGAACCGGGGTGTGGCGTCCCAGGCCCTTATCCATCCCAGGGGAGTCGCTGGGGCATTGTCATTTCGCCATCGACTACCTTAAAAATCCCGACGTCTATCGTCTTGGCAACAAAGTCTGCGTCATAGGGGCTGGAAATACCGCCATGGACGTGGCCAGGACGGCCCTCAGGCATGGGGTTAAGGACGTTATAGTCATGTACCGAAAGGGCTGGGACGATATGCCTGCAAGAAAGATAGAGGTTGAATACGCCCAGATAGACGGGGTGCAGTTCATGCTGGATGCCTCCCCTGTGTCCATAAACCGAAAGGGAGTCAGGTTTTCCAGGGATGGCGAGGAGGATTTTCTGGACTGCGATTCGGTCATAGTGGCGGTGAGCCAGGGGCCTAGGTCCCTGATAGGATCGGAGAAGGACGGCATAGAGGAGAGGCAGGGATTTTTGGTAGCAGACGAGTGTGGCAGAACCTCCCGCCCGGGGGTCTTCGCCTCCGGCGATGTGGTCACCGGGGCGAAGACCGTGGTCGAGGCGGTAAGGTTCTCAAAGAAGGTCGTCGAGGCTATGGATTCCTACCTGAGCGGTGAAGGTGTCACGGACTGAACTATAGAGTCCCACACCGCCGTGACCGCCTCTCCTCGGTAGACCATGGTGTCCATCGGTCCGTCCCAGGGGGTTTTTGTCTCGTCCCAGTCGGGGAAGTTTACCTTTATGAGCCTCACAAGCTCCGATCTTGAGACGAAGTTGGTGCCCTCGCTGCGGTAGTTTTTTCCGAAGGCCTTAGCCAGCATGTCCATGACCTGAAACTCCTCCATCGGGAGGATGGCCCCGAACATCTTTGGGGACATAGGCTCCAGAAAGCCGTAGAGTGTTGCCGCCTGGACGCCCCTCCAGTGGCGGTGGTCCAGCCCTACGTCGTGGAAGGAGAAAAGGGATATCCTGCTTCTGCCCTTTAAAATTTCGTCCTGCACCAGTATGACCGGCAGGTCTCTAGGCTGAAGGCCGTATCTCGCCGACAGGGCCGCCGTGGCACCGGCGGCCTGTCCTGTGAGCAAGGTTATAGGCTGTAGCCTGGTGGCACCGTTGGCCAGCCTCGAGACCGACAGGTTTTTCTCCGCCGCCAGAAGTCCGTCCACTTTCTCCGGTATTAAAGTACCGTAGGGAACCTGAAATACCCCTTCGTCGGACCTCCACTGGTGGGGATAGTCCTCTATCGTCTCGTTTAGATACGATTCCAGGCTTCCTCTTAGCCTGGATCCGTGGATATCCATAGGATACTCTCCTAAGGCTATGGAGTTGGTTCTGTTGACGAGAGCTCTGCCGAGCTGAGGGGATCTGGCGGAGCTCTTCGCTGTTAAGGTCTCGATCCCTACGATCCTCCGGCTCTCCCGGACGTAGGGAATCGGCGGGAAGTGGGCCAGCAGTCCATCGTTGCCGTCGTCCAGGACGATAGCTCTCTCCCTGACCGAGTCTCCTCTGCCGTCGTAGCCCTGGGAAAGGTCTACCGTCCAGTCGGTCATTCCAAGCTCGGTCTGGATATAGTGGATCAGCCGGAGGGTCCGGTTTACCGCCTCGCCGTTGATGAGCCTGCGGTAATCCCTGTCCTCCAGGTACCTAGCGGTGAGGCCCGTATGGTCCCCTCCGTTGCCCGGCACGTCGTTGCCCCAGTTGAGCCCCGTCCTGGTTATCCACTTCCATGTCTCCGAGTCCCCTCCATCGATAGGGTGAGGATTTTCCCGGTCCGGCAGTCCTCGATAGGCTTTGAAGCTTGGGACGTCGAAGGGGTAGTTTCCCGGCCAGGTGGAGCCGTCAAGCCTGACTACCTTTCTGAATCTCCCTACGTCTCTCCGGTATCCCTCCGGTTCCTTCGCCGTCAGTTCAGGCCCTATGTTACTTTGCTCCCTGATAACCGCTACCCAGGTTATGTCCTGGATCTCTCCGTCCAGGTTTATGTTAGGGGACACCGAGTTGCCCGATCTGTATCTGGCCGGGGTTAGAGGTATAAAATCGCCACACTCGGTGGCGTCGATGGTGACCTGCCCTTTTAAGGTGGTCTCTACCCCGTTTTGGTCCCTGAAGGAGACTCCCTTTACCCTGTTTCCGTCCATAACAGCCTTGATGACCTCTTGGTGAAGGTAGAGGTCTACCTTACCGGGCTTTGCGGTGGACAGCATCTCCAGGAGAATGGCCTCCGCCACCACCGGTTCCGCCGCTATGGTGTCGGTGGCCCAGTAGCATATGTTGCTCGCCGTCCCTGTGGCATCGTAGCTTTCCCTGATCCTCTGTATAAACTCCAGGTAGATTCCCGAACGGTTGTGGGTCACGTCGTCCATGGTGGAGACCGCCGCCGCGGTTATCTGACCGCCAACCCATCCTGTCTCCTCCACCAGGGCCACCGAAGCTCCCGATCTGGCTGCCTGCACCGCCGCCGCCGACCCTCCCGATCCAGCTCCTACTATAATCACGTCGTAGGCTTTACCCTCGCCGTTCGCTGAGGCGGGATGTGCAGCTAGGATAGGGATAATCGCTAAACATAACGCTAAAAATCGTCTCAATCTGTTTGTTCTCCTTTGTATTTAGGGTAGTTTTACAACAGTAAAGCCGAGTATGGCCTGTTTCCAAAGGATCATGCCTAAATAATCCTGTAGAGGTTTATCGGTCGTCCTACGGACCGGTGTTCCTGATCCACCGAGGCCTGGCCTATGGATACCAGGTGTTCCAGGTATCGCCTTGCTGTTACCCTCGAGACTCCCGTTGTGGCGGCTACCTCGTCCGCCGAGAGTCCTAGGTCCGATTCGTTAAGGCAGCACAGGACTTTCTCAAGCTGTATGGCGCTTAGCCCTTTAGGCAGGCACCCATCTCTGGTCCTCCTGGCTTCCCGTCTCATTATGCTGTCTATGTCCTTTTGATCCAGCTCGCCTTTCTTTTTGAGGTAGGTTCTGTAGCCCTCCATCGCCTGGCTCAGCCTTTCGTAGGTGAAGGGCTTTACGACGTAGTCGAAGGCCCCAAGCCTCATGACCTCCCGAACAGTATCTATCTCGTGGGCCGCCGATACCACGATGACGTCCAGATCCCTTCTGTCCTGTCTTATGCGCCTTAATGTCTCCAGGCCGTCCAGTTCAGCCATGTATATGTCCATTATTACGAGGTCTATATCGGTTCCCTTCAGTGCCTCAAGGGCCTCCTTGCCGTTTTGGGCCGTGGCCTCCACGGTGAAGCCGGAGAAAGATTGGACAAACCGTCTGTGTATATCCATGACCATAGGGTCGTCCTCGACGATCATAAGCCTTATGGGGTTCAACGATTATCACATCCGTTCGGAAGGTTTATCAGGAACTCGGTATATGCCCCCTCCACCGAGTCGAGGGATATCTCCCCTCCGTAGGTTTCCACTATGCTCTTTACGCTGTGGAGCCCTACACCTCTGTTAGTGCCTTTTTTGGTCGAGAAACCTTTCTCGAATATCCTCTCTCTCAGCTCTTCCGGTATCCCGGGTCCTCGGTCTTTTACCGATACTATTATCTTCCCCGATTCGTCGAATATAGCGAGCTCCAGGATCCTCCTATCCACCGCTACCTCCAGCAGGCTGTTCATGCCGTTTTCAAGCAGGTTTCCCACTATGACGACGAGAGAGTTTGAGTCTATTCTACCCTGAGGCCCTAGGTAGCTGTCCGGGTCGATCTTAAAGTCGATTCCCAGCTCCCTACACTGTCCCATTTTGCCAAGTAAAAGCCCCGCCACAGACGGGTTTTTTATCCTGCTGGTGATAAAAGACATTGTCGAGTGGGTGAACTGGACGGTCCTGGATATGAAGGAGAGGGCTTTGTCCGACTCCCCTAGCTGTATAAGCCCGCTGATGGTCTGGAGTTTGTTCATAAATTCGTGGTTGCTCACTCTGAGTGCGTCTAAATAGCGATTGACGCTGGTCAGTTCCTCCGCCATGGCGGTTATCTCCGACATGTCTCGAAAGCTGGCGATCGCTCCTACCACTTTGCCCTTGGAGGTTATAGGAACTCGGTTGGTCATGATCCTGATTGCTCCCAGCAGTTGCTCTCTGTCGTATTCCGGCACGCCGGTGTTCAATACCTCCGGGAGGCGGCTGTTAGGTATGGCCTGTTCAACCGGTTTTCCTATGACGCCCGATCCAGGCAGTTCAAGAAGCCCTCTGGCCTGGTTGTTGACTAAGGTTATTTTGCCCTCGCCGTCCACCGCCACTAATCCCTCTCTGACCGAGTCCAACATCGCCTCTTTTTCCCACAGAAGTCGGTCTATCTCCTCGGGCTCCAGCCCTCTCATAGAGCTTTTCACCTCGTCAGCCAAGGTCGTCGCCCCTATAACCCCTACGATAAGCCCCAGCAGGAGAGCCAGCAGTATGTTAATGGTTATGCTCCAGATTTCCCGTCTGACGTTGTCCAACAAGGTTCCCACCAGCACCGCCCCGACCTGAACGCCCTCTCTGTATATAGGCACAAAGGCCCTGAGGGACGGTCCTAGGGTCCCTACTGCCCTGGATATGTAGCTTCTGCCCTGGAGAGCCGGCCCCTCGTCTCCCCCTACCACCTTTTTGCCGATCCTCTCTGGAACCTTGTGGGAATATCGGATGCCCCTCATGTCGACTATCACGATAAACTCAGCGCCGGTCTCCCTCCTGATGGAGTCCGCCAGTGGCTGAATCTTCGACGATCCGTCGGTTTTCCCCACGTTTTCGACTATGTCCGGGATTGTGGCTACCGCTATGGCTATGTTCATGGTGTTTTCCGCCATTCGCCTCTCAAACTGATGTATCACCGTGGTTCTCACCACGAAGCCGGTCACCAAAAGGCTCAGGGCGAACAGGCCTAGGATCAGAAAAATCAGCTTTCCCCTGAGGGAGAGCTTTTTTCCAGGTTGTAACCAAACAGTCATGTCCATCATCTCCCAAAGGGGCTGTGTATGGACATTATAGCTTTATCTGGGATAACATACCGACGGCTACAGATCGTGGCCTGAACTTTATGTTCAAAATCATTTTTTATGTCCGAATAGGTTGTCTATATGCCTCTGTCGCTGTAAATTGAGACAGTAGAGTTTTGTCCGGCCTATCTGGGAATTGCGAAGGGAGAGTTTGCTATGAGCGACATGGATATCTACGGTGAATCACTGGAGGCCCACTCCAGGGCTAAGGGAAAGTTGACGGTGGACAGCAAAATTCCGGTGGAGGATATGCACGATCTGGCGGTGGTCTACACCCCTGGCGTGGCCGAGCCCTGCCGAAAGATCCACGAAAATCCCGACGACGTTTACACCTACACCACCAAGGGCAACATGGTGGCGGTTGTCACCGACGGCAGTGCGGTCTTAGGCCTCGGGGATATCGGTCCTGCCGCCGGTCTGCCGGTTATGGAAGGTAAGGCGGTGCTGTTCAAGCGTTTTGCTGGGGTCGACGCTTTTCCTATATGCGTAGGCAGCAAGGAAGTCGACGTTGTAGTCGAGACTACCGCCATGATCGCCAGCGGTTTCGGCGGCATAAACCTGGAGGATATCTCCGCTCCACGGTGTTTCGAGATAGAGAGAAAGCTGAAAGAGCGGCTGGATATCCCGGTGTTCCACGACGACCAGCACGGAACGGCGGTCATAGTCCTGGCGGGGCTTATAAACGCCCTTAAGATAGTGGGTAAGTCCATCGAGGACGTCAAGATAGTTATGAACGGCGCCGGTGCCGCAGGGATCGCCATATGCAAGCTCCTTCAGTCCGTAGGTGCCGGAAACGTCGTCCTCTGCGACAGGGCCGGAGCGATTTACCGGGGCAGAGAGGCCAACATGAACTGGATCAAAGAGGAGATGGCCCAGGAGACCAACCGAGACAACGAGAGCGGCGAGCTCGGTGACGTCATAAAGGGAGCGGACGTGTTCCTGGGGCTGTCGGGCCCGGGGCTCTTTACGTCCCAGATGGTGGCGGAGATGGCCAAAGACGCAATAATATTCGCCATGGCTAACCCTACGCCGGAGATATATCCTTCCGAGGCACTGGAAGCCGGGGCGGCGGTGGTGGCCACCGGCAGAAGCGATTTCCCCAACCAGATAAACAACTGTCTAGGGTTTCCCGGCATATTCAGAGGGGCTTTAGACGTCAGGGCAAGGGATATCGACGAGTCCATGAAGCTGGCCGCTGCCTACGCTTTGGCCGGTCTAGTTAGCGATAGCGAGCTGTCACCTCAGCACATAATTCCAGAGGCCCTCGATAAAAGGGTGGTGCCAGCGGTAGCCCAGGCGGTAGCGGAGGCCGCCCGGAAGTCCGGTCTGGCTCGGGTCTAGAACGGGAAGGGAGACGGTATCTATGGTGCAGTCGGAAAACAGGTCCTTTACGATAGGCGGAATGTCCCCGATGCTTTTCGGGGTGGCTATGGCTTTGGTGATCGCCGCGGTGCTCCTGGGCAAGTTGCCTAAGGGCATGATAGGCGCTTTCGCCGTTATGATGACCTTAGGGGCCATAATGGACGTCATCGGCAGCAAAACCCCTCTGGTCAACGAGTATCTCGGTGGAGCTCCTCTGGTGTGTATTTTCGGCACCGCCGCACTGGTCTATTTCGGGATTATGCCTGAGGATACGGCGAAAATAGTGTCCGATTTCATGAAAGGCGGAGGGTTCCTTAATTTCTACATAGCTGCCCTTATCTGCGGCAGTATCCTTGGTATTAGCTCCGACCTTCTCATCAAGGCTGGGGTGAGATACGCTTTTCCTCTTATCGCCGGTGTTGTGGTCGCCTGTGGATTGGCTGCGGGGGCGGCCGGTCTCATGGGTTACGGTTGGCAGCAGGGGATCATGCACATAGCTATGCCTATAATGGGTGGCGGTATGGGGGCGGGGGCCGTGCCTATGGCCCAGATATTCAGCTCCGTCACCAAGATGGAGACGAAAGAGATACTCTCCATCCTGATCCCTGCACTGGCTCTCGGGAACGTTATGTCCATAGTGGCGGCGGGGCTGCTGGATAAGCTGGGCAAGATGAAGCCCTCCCTTACAGGCAACGGACACCTGATGAAGGACTTTAAGGTCGAGAAGGAAGCGGAGATGGTCCCTAATCTGGAGATGATGGGGACGGGGATAACGGTCTCCTGTCTGTTTTTCGTCTTAGGCAATCTACTGAACAAGTTTGTTCCTATGATTCACGGCTACGCCCTTATGATAATAGCGGTAGCCTTCTGTAAGATATTCGACCTGATTCCCGAAATAGTCCAGAAGAGCTGTAATATGTGGTATAAGTTCGTAGCAAAGAACTTCACCGCCGCCCTTCTGGTGGGTATAGGGGTGGCCTACACCGATTTAGGTGCGGTCATAAACGCCATCTCGGTGCAGTACGTGGTTCTGGTTGCGGTGGTCGTGCTAGGTGCGGTCATAGGTTCCGGCTTCGCCGGTATGATGGTGGGCTTCAATTTCGTCGAGTCCGCCCTGACAGCGGGGCTCTGTATGTCCAACATGGGTGGGACCGGAGATGTGGCGGTCCTTTCCGCCGCAAAGCGGATGGAGCTTATGCCTTTCGCCCAGATTTCCTCCCGTCTCGGAGGCGCTTTGATTCTCATAATGGTGAGCCTTATTCTGCCGATTTTAGGTTAGGGGAGGTCTATAAGAAGCGCCGGAGAACCCCTCCGGCGCTTTTGTCTGTGGGGGTGCTTTTATGGACGTGGTTAAGACCGCTGTTGCGGGCTCCATGGAGTCCAACGACGCTATGGTCACAGTAGAGCCCGGTGTCGAGGTTTCCGTTACGGTGGAAAGCGTGGTCATGGCCCAGTTCGGAAGGGCTATAGAGGATTCGGTACTGTCGGTGCTTCGTGATATGGAAGTCTCCGACTGTTCGGTAACGGTAAGGGATAGAGGAGCTCTGGACTGCACCATCCGAGCCAGGGTCGAGGCCGCTGTCCTCAGAGGAAGCAGGAGTACCTCATGAGGCGGCGAAGTCTGCTCTTTGTGCCGGGAAACAACCCCGGTATGGTGGTGAACTCCCAGGTGTTCGGCTCCGATGGTGTTATATTCGATCTTGAGGACGCGGTAGCCCAGGACCAGAAGGACTGCGCTAGGATACTGGTCCGAAACTGTCTCGCTTTTTTTCGGTCCTGGAGGGGAGAACGGATAGTCAGGATAAACTCGTTGGACACCCCTTTCTGGCGGGAGGACGTGAGAGAGATGGTCTCAGCTGGAGCGGATACGATTATGTTGCCTAAGGTCCAATCGGTTCAGGACCTGATCTCCCTGGACCAGGCCCTCTCGTCGGAGGAGGCCGGTGCTAAGAGCCGCCTGTCGGTCATGGCGCTTATCGAGACCCCTGAGGGGGTGGAAAACGCCAAGGCCATAGCAGGAGGCCCCAGGGTCGGCGGCGTGCTCCTCGGTGCGGAGGATCTGACCGCTGCTTTAGGGGTCCAGAGGACCAAGGCAGGTTCTGAGATATCCTACGCCAGAGGGCGACTGGTGATGGCCGCAAAGTCCTGCGGTGTCGACTGTATAGATACCCCTTTCACCGACGTCGACGATATGGAAGGTCTTAAGGCGGATTCGGAGCTCGCCAGGTCGTTGGGGTTCGACGGAAAGGCGGTTATCTCCCCTCGTCACGTGGAGGTGGTGAATCGCTCCTTCACCCCTTCCGACAGGGAGATAGAGTGGGCGAGGCTGGTGGTGGACGCCCTCGAGGCTGGGGAGAGGTCGGGCAAAGGGGTAGTCTCGGTGGGAGGCAAGATGGTGGACGCTCCCGTCGCAGCCAGGGCCCAAAAGATCCTTGCCCTGATAGGAGGGGATTAACGTGGGTTTGGATAAAACGGTGGCAGGGCTGGCTCAGGCCCTTGCAGAGGCGGGGCTCAGAGATGGCATGACGCTGTCCTTTCATCATCACCTTAGAAACGGCGACGGGGTGCTGAACATGGCCCTGGACGGAGCGTCGTCCCTCGGCGTTAAAGGTTTAAAGGTCGCCGCTAGCTCTATCTTCCCCGTCCACGCTCCACTGGTCGGCCACGTCAAAAACGGCACTGTCACCGATCTGGACGTAAACTACATGAGCGGTCCTGTGGCGGACTTGGTGTCCTCCGGTGGAGTGAGCAGCACCGTCACCTTCAGGACCCACGGTGGTCGTCCTAGGGCTATCGAGTCCGGGGAGCTATCCGTCGATATCGCCGTAATAGCCGCTCCCACCTGCGACTGTCGGGGGAATATATCCGGGGTTATCGGTCCCTCCGCCTGTGGCTCTCTGGGCTACGCCATGGCCGACGCCGCTCACGCTAAAACGGTCATAGCTGTCACCGATAACCTGATTTCCAGGGTTGTTCCGGCCTCTATAGACCAAAGCCTTGTGGATATAGTCGTTCCGGTGGGTTCCATCGGCGATCCGTCGGGGATAGTGTCGGGAACGACGAAAATCCCGAGAAATCCCGTCGCCCTGACCATCGCCAGGTACGCCGCCTCGGCCATAGACGCATCTGGGCTTTGGCGTGAGGGAGTGTCGTTCCAGACAGGAGCAGGGGGAGCGTCCCTTGCGACGGCCCTATATCTCAGGGAAATCATGGTGGACCGTGGTTTTCGAGGGAGCTTCGCCATGGGGGGAATAACCTCCCAGATGGTCCGTTTTCTCGAGGATGGACTGGTGGACAACCTTTACGACGTCCAGTGTTTCGACTTAGACGCCGTTCGTTCCCTTGGAGTAAATCGAGGTCACGTGGAGGTGTCGGCGTCCCTCTACGCCAGTCCAGGCAATAAAGGCCCTCTGGTGGACGATCTGGACGTGGTCATACTGGGTGCGGCGGAGATCGACCTGGACTTCAACGTAAACGTCCATACAGATTCGTCGGGAAGGATAATCGGCGGTTCCGGCGGCCACAGCGATACCGCCGCCGGGGCCAAGCTTACGGTGGTGGTCGCCCCTCTGGTGAGGGCCAGGCTTCCTATGGTGGTGGACAGGGTCATAGCGGTCAGCACGCCGGGGAGCACCGTGGACCTGCTGGTCACCGAGAGGGGAATGGCGGTAAATCCCTCCAGACCCGAGCTTAAGGAGGCCCTTGAGAGGGCCGGATTGCCTGTATTCTCCATCGGACACCTGAGGGATATAGCCCTGTCCATGACCGGGATTCCCGAGGAGGTCAGGCCACAGGGGCGGGTCGTGGCGGAGGTGGAGTACAGGGACGGTAGGATAATAGACCGTATCAGGGCTATCGAATGAATAGCTCTCTACAGTCTATTCTGAGGGCCAGAGAGGAGCGATGGGAACTTAGGCAGGAGCTAGTCAAAGAGTATCGTAAGCCACTTTTGTCCCTCTCTATGGTCATACCCGGTCCCGATAAGAACCGTCCTGGGGTGCTAGACGGTTTTATCGCCCTGCTTCGGGCTGTGGAGGCTTCGTTGGGAGATAGAATTTTACAGACCTCCCAGGTTTACGGCGAGGACGGACCGTCCAGACATTGGGTGGTCGATATGGCTCCTAGGGGCCTAAAGGCCTTGTCCGTAGGTATAGAGGAAGACCATCCTCTAGGGAGGCTGGCCGACCTTGACGTCCTATGTGAGGATGGAGAGCCTTTAGGCCGTGTCGATATAGGATATCCTCCCAGAAAGTGTCTGCTCTGTGACAGATCGGCAAAGGAGTGCGGTGCCGCAAGGGTCCATCGACTGGAGGAGCTTATAGAGGAGGTAGACCGTATTTTAGGGAACCTCTAAAAACGCTGCTCCTCGGAGAGATCGTTCCGACGTAGCCCATTTGAGCCCGTATGCTCGACCTGCCGTCGTGTAGTGCGAATGGGGCGACAGGACGTCGCCCCAAGCCGAGGGGGCACAGGACGTGCCCTCCGAGGCGGTTCGTACGAAACAGGCAGGTCGAGTATACGATTGGGCGAAACAGGGCGTAGGCGGGACGGTCTCTCCGAGGGGACTCAAATGTGAGTTTTTAGAGATTCACTTCAAAAGAACAGGGAGAGGATCTCTAGAGGTCCTCTCCCTATTTTCGTCTTACTGAGGTTCTTTCACCGGTTTTTTCCTGCCCCTGGACGCCAGCACTTTACGGAAGTGTCTCATCTCCACCGTGGGCTGCCCGGTCTCTCCAGCCCGGATGTACTCCCTAACCGCATCGGTGGCCGCCATACGGCAGATCATGGATATCTCCCCTCCTGTAGCCCCTTCGGTGGCTTTGGCGAGCTCCCCTAGATCTACGTCCTGGGCGAGAGGTTTTTCCCTTAAGTTGACCTGGAATATGGCCCTCCTGCCGTCGTGGTCCGGCAGAGGCAGCTCTATGACCATATCGAACCTGCCAGCGCTGAACATCGCCGGGTCTATCAGGTCGATTCTGTTTGTGGTCGCCAGAACCATGACTCCGTCCATGTCCTCCATGCCTCCCATCTCGGAGAGAAACTGGCTTATGACTCGATCGGTAAACTGGGAGGAGGCCCCTCCGTCTTTTCCCCTCACCGGGACCAGCGATTCAATTTCGTCGAAGCACAGCAACGACGGGGCCGCCTGCTTTGCCTTTCTGAATACCTCCCTGATGGCCCTCTCGCTCTCGCCTACGTAGCGGGACATGAGGGACGGGCCTTTAACGGAGATGTAGTTCGCCCCGCTCTCCCTGGCCAGTGCCTTCACCATAAGGGTCTTTCCCGTCCCCGACGGGCCGTGGATCATTATTCCCTTAGGTGGAGAGATCCGAAACCGACGAAAGACGTCGCCGTGCTCCAGGGGCCACTGAACCGCTTCCCTCAGCTCCATGGCCACGTCGTCCAGTCCTCCTACGTCGTCCCAGGTGACGTTAGGCCTCTCGACGAAGACCTCCCTTATGGCGGAAGGCTCGACCTCCCGTAGCGCTGAAGAGAAGTTCTTCATGTCTATCTCCATGGTCCTGAGCCTATCGTAAGGGACCTGAGGGTCCTCGAAGTCCATAGAGGGCATTATCCCCCTCAAAGCCGCCATTGCCGCCTCTTTGGCGAGTACCTCGAGGTCCGCCCCTACGAAGCCGTGGGTTACCTCGGCGATTCTGCTTAGGTCCACGTCTCTAGCTAGAGGCATCCCTCTTGTGTGGATCTGGAGTATCTCCTCTCTGCCCTTTCTGTCGGGGATAGGGACCGGGACCTCTCGGTCGAACCGGCCGGGCCGTCTCAGAGCGGGGTCTATGCTGTTTGGGAGGTTTGTCGCCGCTATGACAACTATTTGACCTCTGGCCTGGAGTCCGTCCATCAACGCCAACAGCTGAGCCACTACCCGCCGCTCGACCTGTTTTTCTCCGCCCATTTCCTCCCTCTTAGGGGCTATGGCGTCTATCTCGTCTATGAAAATTATGGACGGAGCGTGGGCCTGGGCCTCCTCGAAGACCTGTCTCAGCCTCTGTTCGCTCTCGCCGTAGTATTTTCCTATGATCTCCGGTCCAGATATATGGGTGAACCAGGCCTCCGTCTCGTTTGCCACAGCTTTCGCTATGACCGTCTTGCCGGTCCCGGGAGGTCCGTAGAGAAGTACCCCTTTCGGTGGCTCGACTCCCAGTCGCAAAAAAGCCTGGGGAAAACGGAGTGGAAGCTCTATCATCTCCCTTATTCGGCTCAGCTGGCCGGAGAGGCCTCCTATGTCTTTGTATTTGACCCCTTCGTTTCTGTCTCCAGCGGTCCTTTTCTCCACCGTGAGTTCAGTAGCGGGCCCTAGCATGACCGAACCTCCGGGCTTGGTGGATACTATCTGGAAGTCGCAGTCCCTGCCGCCGCCCAGGGAGAGCCTGATTCGATCTCCCTTTATCACCGGCAGGCCCCCTATCTTTTCCTTAAGGGGCTTAGGGTCCAGGTCCTTCTCCAGTAGGTGCATGGTGGTCATAGGCTTTATGGTCACCTCCATGGCGAAGTCCACCTGGACCTTGTGTACCGAGACCCGATCGTCCAGGGACAGCCCTGCGTTGCCTCTGGTCAGGTTGTCCATGAACAGAGCCTCCTGCCCACAGTTATCGTGGTCTGTCGCCAGAAGCCTGACAGGGGTTCGCCTGGTTCCCTTTATCTCCACTATCTCTCCGTCGGACAACCCCAGCCTTCCCATGTCGGCGGGATCCATTCTCACTATCCCTCTACCTATGTCCTTTTTGCTTCCGTCCTTGACCTGCAACATACCGAGACCTCTTTTCGAGTGAACTTTTGTACATCAATTTTAGCATAAAAAACAGGTGTCCCATCGCATTTTAGGATATCATGTCCTATACTGAAAGGTCCAGCAGGATATAAGGGAGTGTGTTTTATGGCTGAAAGCAGAAAGAGCGTAGCGGAGATAAAGGCGCTGCCTGTGGGGGAGAAATTCTCCTCCATCGGAGTGGTGCTGGAGATACACGAGAAAAAGGACAAAAACGGTAAGAGTTTCTGGACCCTTACCATAATGGATCAGACCGGGGCCATAGACGCCAAGGTCTGGGGAAACTCTCAGTGGTGGGACTATAAAGAGGGCGTAAAGTCGGAGATAAAGGATCCAGCCTCTTCGAGCCTTGTGTCAAACCTGAAGGGAAGCACCATCGGGGTCAACGGCACTGTTGCGGAGTTTAAGGGCAAGAGCCAGTATAACTTCAGTCAGGTCTATTTGGTGGATCAGGAGAAGGAAGAGTATCGTCCCGAGTCCTTCGTCCAGACCGCTCCCATAGACCCCTCGGAACTGGAGGAGAGGTTCGACCTCCTGGTGGAGGGCTGTTCCGGGGAGATCGGGGATTTCCTTCGTTTTCTATTCGACAAAGAGGGAGAGACCTGGAAACAGTTTCGGATAATGCCCGCCGCGGTGTCCCATCACCACGCCTACGTCCATGGACTACTGGAGCACTCTATCACCGTGACCGAGTTGGCACTGTCCATGGCCAAGGCGGTTCAGGGGCCCGCCAGGCCCGACCAGTCGACGGTGGTAGCAGGTGGGCTTCTGCACGATCTCGGGAAACTGGAGGCCTACGTTCTGAACCCCGGGCCCGGTATGACAGTTCAGGGAACGGTCATAGACCATATCGCCCTGGGCTTCAGCCGTTTCAACCGTATGGCGGATGACTTTGGCCTGTCGGTGACCGCCAAGACAGCCTTGGGGCATATACTGCTCAGCCACCACGGCCATAGGGAGTTCGGATCTCCTGTCCTTCCTGCCACCCCAGAGGCCCTGGTTGTCTCCGCGGCGGACGAGCTCGACTTTAAGCTCTTTTGCTGGAGTGATTCGGTGTCCCAGCTTAAGGGCGGAGATCTTCCTGAGGACTCAATCTCCGAGCTCAATTACTCCACCCAGAGGCGCTTCTGGAAGTGGCGTCCCGATCAGGAGTGATAGCTTGGACCGGTTCAAGGTGTCGTCCCATCAGGACGGTAGGCGGCTGGACAAGGTAATCAGGGGAATATGGCCCTCACTGCCCCTCGGAGCCATGATGAAGGCTTTCAGAAAGAAACAGGTTCGAGTGGACGGGGTAAGGGCCACCTTCGATCAGCGGCTAATGGAGGGCCAGGAGGTGGTGGTCCCATGGGAACCGGCGGAGGATCCGGTTGTGGTCTCGAGCAAAGGTTCGCTGGAGACCATCTACAGAGATGACCATCTCTGGGTGATAGATAAACCTCCCGGCCTTCTGAGCCAGCCTGACAGCAAAGGCGGCGATTCGGTGGTGACCAGGGCCCAGTCTATAGGTGGGGAGTTCAAGCCTCAGGCGGTTCACAGGCTGGACAGAAACACCTCCGGCGTGATGATACTGGCCCTGTCGGGAAAGGTGCTGAGGGAGCTCTCCTCTATGTGGAGAGGTAGGGAGATCACCAAAACCTATTGGGCGTTGGTCTCAGGGGAGATAAAAGAGGCCGGTCGGGTCGACGCCCCTTTGCTAAAGGATCAGGATAGCAACAAGGTCAAAGTAGACCGTAGAGGACAGGATGCCCTTACGCTGTACACCCCTCTGGCCAGTGGAGAGGGTTGCACCCTTTGCGAGGTGGTTCTGGTCACCGGCCGAAGCCACCAGATAAGGGTCCACATGGCCCATATCGGTCGCCCACTGTTAGGGGATATCAAATACGGTCCTCCTCACCAGAGGGAGAGGCGACCTATGCTTCACGCTCGGTCCATATCCCTCTCCATGGCGGCCACTGGGGACCTGCTTTTTGAGGCCCCTCTGCCCGACGATATGGTCCAGGCCTGTCTGAAGAGATCGGTGGACCTGGATTCCCTATAGGGCATCCCTGGAAACTCGCCTTTGAGTCCCCTCGGAGAGACCGTTCCGCCTACGCCCTGTTTCGCCCAATCGTATACTCGACCTGCCTGTTTCGTACGAACCGCCTCGGAGGGCACGTCCTGTGCCCCCTCGGCTTGGGGCGACGTCCTGTCGCCCCATTCGTACTCAAAGGCGGCATGTCGATTATACGGGCTCAAATGGGCTCCGTCGGAACGGTCTCTCCGAGGGTCAGCGTTTCAGAGCTTCCCTACAGGGCATCTAGAACATTTTTTTATGGACTGACGAGAAATACCAAAATATGTGTTGTGTCATATACCCTCTCATGGTATAATAGGTTCAGTAAATCATACCATGGAGGTGTGGATTGTGAGAGATCTTAAATTAAACGTCACAGATAGAGCTAAAGAGAGAATTATGGAGATAGGGCCGGAGGTCACCGTCTTTCAGGGTACCATCGGAGCTGGCTGAGGGGCCAGACAGGCCGTTCTCGTGAAGAGCGGCGCACCTGAGTCCACCGACAGCTATCAGGTACTGAAGTCCGACGGTATGTCCGTATGGGTTCCCGAGTATTTGGGGTTTGACGAAGATACGGTTTCAATAGACCTTCAGGGTTTTCTCTGGATGGTCAACCTGGTGGTTACCTCCGCCTACGTGGAGGAGACCTCGGGCTGCGGCGGCTGTACCGGCTGCCACTGATAAAAAAGAGCCACTCCCTAGGGAGTGGCTCTTTTTTTACATCGCCGGTATCGCCGACTCTACCCTGCCGGGGTAGGCCTCGAGGCCCGCTTTCAGTATGTCCATGGCCTTCGCCAGGTCCTCGTCTTTCAGGACGTAGGCCAGTCTAGCCTCGTTTCTGCCAAGGCCAGGGGTGCTGTAGAATCCCTCGGCGGGGGCTATCATAGTGGTCTCGTTGTTCACATCGAAGTGCTCCAGCATCCACACCGCAAACTTCTCTGCGTCGTCTACAGGCATCTTTATGACCACGTAGAACGCCCCTTTAGGCTCTTCGCATATAACCCCGGGCATCTCCTTAAGTGCTTTGTAGAGGGTGTTGCGACGCTTCTGGTATTCCTCGTTTACCTCGTCCAGGTAGGACGTAGGAGTTCCGTAGAGGGCGGTCGCTCCGACCTGCTCCAGTGTCGGGACGCAGAGCCTTCCCTGGCAGAGTTTGAGGACCTGCTTGGAGAAGTCCTTGTTTTTGGACGCCAGAGACCCGATCCTGGCTCCGCAGGCGCTGTACCTTTTGGAGACCGAGTCGACGATGATAACACGGTCGGCGATCTCGGGCAGGTTGCCGAAGCTGGTGTACTTAAGGCCGTCGTAGACGAACTCACGGTATACCTCGTCGGCGACGATGGACATGTCGTGTTTCCTGACTATCCGGGAGAGCATGTCCATCTCCTCCCTGCTGTATATGACCCCTGTAGGGTTGCCTGGATTGCTCAGGACGATGGCCCTGGTCTTCGGGGTTATCCTGCTCTCTATCTCCGCCTCCGAGGGAAGGTGGAATCCCTCCTCCGCTTTTGTGGTGATAGGGACTACGTTGACGTTGATGCAGCGGCTGAAGGCGTTGTAGTTGGCGTAGAAGGGCTCCGGGACCAGTACCTCGTCTCCTGGATCGCAAAGGGCCATCATGGCGAACATCAGGGCCTCGCTGCCTCCGTTGGTTATCAGAACCTCGTCTGATTCAAAGTGCATATCGTATCCCTTGTAATACTCGATGATGGCGTCGATGAGTTTAGGATCTCCAGGGGATGTGGCGTAGGCTATGACGTCCTGGCTGAAGTCCCTTATGCTCTGGAGGAAGGACGGCGGAGTCGTTATATCCGGCTGGCCTATGTTGAGGTGATACACCTTCTTACCTTTTGCTTTGGCTGCTGCTGCGATAGGCACTAGTTTTCTGATAGGTGATTCGTTCATTGACCTGATGCGATCTGAAAACCTCACTGACAACATCTCCCTCGAAAAAAAATATTGTTTGAGTTTCCCCGAGTTCATGATAACATAGAAAGGGTCGAATTTATATTGCGAATAATTCTTCTAGGGCGGTTGATCCAAAGATTTTGTCTCGACTTCCCTTTTTCGTGATTTTTTCGACGGATATTCAAGCCCATGCAGAGAGGCTTTCGAGGAGGTGAAGGCGGTTAAGGTGTAGAGACCGTAGGCAAGAGGTGCCCCCGAGTGGGGCGTGGAGGCTTTCTGAGTTATATACACGAGGAGGGGTTTTTCTCCATGGAAGCGGTAATGAGGATTAACGGCATAGTAAACGGTTTTGTTTGGGGTCCCTGGACCCTTACCCTTTTGGTCGGTACCGGTATTTATCTGACCGTCATTTTAGGAGTTCCTCAGATAAGGTATTTTGGTTTTATGTTCAAAGAGGTTTTCGGCAGTCTAGGCAAGAAGCAGGGTAAGACCGAGGGATCGATCTCCTCCTTCGCAGCCCTGGCCACGGCCCTGGCCTCCACGGTAGGTACAGGCAACATAGCCGGTGTGGCCACGGCCCTCCACCTCGGCGGACCGGGCGCTCTTTTCTGGATGCTGGTCTCCGCTGTTTTCGGCATGACCACCAAGTTCGCCGAGGTTACCCTGGCGGTCCACTTCCGGGAGAAGGACGAGGGTGGTCAGTGGAGAGGCGGCACCATGTACGTCCTGGAGAAAGGTACTGGCCAGAAATGGCTCGCCTGGGCGTTCGCCTTCTTCGCCTCTTTCGCGTCCTTCGGCATAGGCAACGCCATTCAGGCCAACTCCACCGCCGAGGGGCTTTCCCTGGGATTTGGGATACCTCACCTTGCCACCGGTATAGTACTGGCTATCCTGACGGCGGCGGTCATAATGGGCGGTATCTCCGGTATAGCTAAGGTGACCACCTATCTGGTCCCCTTCATGGCGGTTTTCTACATAATCGGAGCGGTTATAACCGTAGGAGTCCACGGCGCTAACATACCTGATGCCTTTGCCAGCGCGATGAAGTACGCCTTCTCCGACCCTATGGCCATGCCCGGCGCTATTGCGGGATGGTCCATAAAGGCAGCTTTGACCAGAGGTATAGCGAGAGGAGTCTTCTCCAACGAAGCCGGTCTTGGATCTGCGCCTATGGTCCACGCCGCCGCTACCGTCGATCACCCTGTCCGTCAGGGAGTCTACGGGCTGTTTGAGGTTTTCACCGACACCATCGTGATCTGTACCCTTACGGCTCTGGCGATCCTCACCTCCGGCACCCTTATAGCGGAGCCCACTCTCACCGGTGCCCAGCTGAGCCTCTCGGCTTTCCAGTTGGTTCTCGGTCAGACAGGGGTCATGATACTCTCCGTGGGGCTGGCCCTTTTCTCCTTCTCCACCATACTGGGCTGGTACTGGTACGGCGAGACCAGCGTGACCTACATCCTCGGCCACAGCAAGCCGGTGGTCAACGGATTCAAGATCCTCTGGATCGTGGTCCTTCTGGTCGGAGCTTCCGGCGGGGGCGGGAAGTTTCTCTCCAACATCTGGGATATGTCGGATACTATGAACGGCCTCATGGCCATACCGAACCTGGTGGCCCTGCTCTGGCTCTCCAGCGAGATCAAAAAGCTGGTCAACGACTTCGACGATAAGCGTCGCAAGGGAGCCTTGAAGTAGGATCTTTCAGGTACAAAAAGGGGCGAGGGACCTTCGGTCTCTTGCCTCGGTTTTTTGCGGATAAAACAAAAGGGGGATGTTTTCTGTGGGATACAGGCCTAGCAGGATGGAGGTCAATCTGGAAAACGTGGCTTTTAACTACCGATCTATAAAAAACCACGTAGGGCCCTCCGTCCAGGTTATGTCGGTGATCAAGGCGGATGCCTACGGTCATGGGGTGCTTGAGGTGGCTAGGTGCTTGTCTAAAGAGGGATGCCAGCGGTTTGCCGTGGCTACCTCCGACGAAGCCTTTCACCTCAGGGATTCGGGGATAGGGGAATCTATCCTCATAATGGGCCCCACCTCCTACGGTGCTGCCGGAGAGATCGTTCGACAGGGGCTGGCGGTGTCTATCACCGATATGAACATGGCCAAAGCTCTGAGCCAGGCGGCGGTCAAAGAGGGATCCCGTGGGGTTATTCACCTCAAAGTCGATACAGGCATGGGGCGAATCGGCTTCCTCCCCGACGAGCTTCCCTCCGTCCTCGACGAGATAACCGCCCTTCCAGGTCTCCATCTGGAGGGCCTTTTTACCCATTTCGCCACCGCCGACGAGGGGAGGCTGGACTATACGGAGACCCAGTACGACCGTTACCTGAGGGCCCTGTCGATCCTCGAGGATCGAGGTGTAAGGGTTCCTCTAAGGCACGTATGCAACAGCGCTGGGACGTTAAACTCTCCGGAAAAGCACCTTGACTGTTGTCGGCCTGGGGTAATCCTCTACGGTATGTGGCCTTCATCGGACTGTATAAGGCCGATAGAGCTGAGGCCTACCTTCGAGGTTAAAACCTCTATCGCTGCCCTCAGGACTTTGCCTCCAGGTAGCGGTGTCGGCTACGGTCTTCGTTACATGACAAGAGGGGAGGAACGTATAGCTGTTTTGCCTATAGGATACGCCGATGGTCTATCTCGAGCTTTTTCGATGAAGATCAACGTGTTGGTTAAAGGCAGGATGGTCCCCCAGGTCGGCAACATCTGTATGGATCAGACTATGATAAACGTCACCGGATTGGACGTGTCGGTAGGCGATGAGGTGGTCATAGTGGGCAAACAGGGCGATCAGGTTATCTCTCCAGACGACCTCGCCGGAGCTAGACAAAACACGATTAATTACGAAATACCGATCATGTTCAGCAAAAGGGTTCCTAGGGTATACGTGGATAAAAGCAATTCTCAATAGACAGACTTTATTGGGGTTGGTATTGACGGGGAAATAGTGCTAATATCATGTGGGAATGTGGTTGTTATGCGATAAGTTAAAAATCGCACATTTTGCAGGAGGTGTAGTTTTATGGCAGTGGTGAAGCGTACTTCCGATAACGTGTTGCTCGATACGGCTCTTAAGAACTTTTATGCAGCGGCAGAGGAGATGGGCCTTGACGATGGTCTTGTGGAGATCCTAAGCCGTTCGGAGAGAAAGACCTGTGTGTCTATCCCCGTGGAGATGGACGACGGCTCTATCAAGGTTTTTGACGGATACAGAGTTGCCCACTCTACCGCTATAGGGCCCGCCAAAGGCGGAGTCAGGTTCCACCAGGAGGTCTGTGTGGACGAGTGTGAGGCCCTCGCCTTTATGATGACCTGGAAGTGTTCCCTCGCCGGGATCCCTTACGGCGGAGGAAAGGGAGGGGTATGCTGCAACCCTCTTGAGATGTCCCTTAAAGAAAAGGAGAGAGTCTCCCGTACCTTTGCCGCTCGCATCGAGCCCGTCGTAGGAGCCTGGACCGATATCCCTGCCCCTGACGTGAACACCGGTGGCCCCGAGATGGTTTGGTTTATGGACACCATCAGCAGAATGCGCGGCAGACTTGAGCCCGCGATATTCACCGGCAAGCCTATCTCCCTTTGGGGATCCAAAGGCCGTACCGCCGCGACTGGACTCGGTGTGGCAACCTGCGCTATCGAGCTTCTGAACGTCCTTAACGTCCCTGTAGAGGGAGCAACCGTGGCTATTCAGGGATTCGGCAACGTCGGAACCTACGCTGGACTCACCATGATCGACGCCGGTGCCAAAGTCGTAGCGATCAGCGACATCACCGGGACCTACTACTGCAAGGACGGTCTTGACATAAAGAAGGCTGTCGAGCACGTCACCAACCATCCCAAGAAGCTCCTTGAGGGCTTTGAGCAGGCCGGTCTCGAGAAGAAAGACCTGGCGGACCTTGTCCTAGTGGACTGCGACGTTCTCCTTCCCTGCGCCCTTGAGGGAGCCATCAACGGCAAAAACGCCGACGGCGTGAAGGCCAAGTACATCGTCGAGGGAGCCAACGGCCCTGTCACCCCTGAGGGAGACGCCATCCTCGACGCTAAGGGAGTTCTCGTCGTGCCCGACTTCCTCGCTAACTCCGGCGGAGTGGTAGGATCCTACTTCGAGTGGTGCCAGGATCTTGGCGGTTTCTTCTGGACCGAGGAGGAGTACAACCAGAGGCTTCTCCGTATCATGACCGACAACTTCAAGACGGTCTGGGACTACTCCCAGAAGAACAACGTCAAAATGCGTCGGGCCGCCTTCATGGCAGCTATCCAGAGGGTTGCCGATGCGGTGAAGATGAGAGGCGTATTCCTCTAGTATTCGCCACAATCGTTACAGCTAACGCCATCAGCGGGGCCTTTGGCCCCGCATTTTTTGTGCCTTGACATAGGAGAATCGGGCTGTTATAGTATCAGTAATGATTACTGATACTGAATGGAGGAGATATTATGTACCGTATCAACGATAAGGTTCAAGATTTCTCGACTATGGCTTTCCACCAGGGAGACCTGAAAAACATAGATTTTTCCCAATCTGACGGTAAATGGCGAGTGATGTTCTTCTACCCCGCCGATTTCACCTTCGTATGTCCTACCGAGCTCGGGGAGATGGCGGACTACTACGATAAGTTCGTGGAAGAGGGAGCGGAGGTCTTCAGCGTAAGCACCGATACCGAGTTCGTCCATATGGCCTGGCACGAGGCATCTCCTACGATAGCCAAGATAAAGTTTCCTATGCTGGCGGACCCTAGCGGGAAGATAAGCAGGGACTTCGGTGTATATCTGGAGGATTCCGGTGTCGCTCTAAGAGGGACTTTTATCGTAGATCCTAGCGGCGTTCTGAAGGCCATGGAGATCCACGATCTGGACATAGGCCGCAGTGCAAAGGAGCTTCTTCGGAAACTTCAGGCCGCCAAGTTCTCCGCCACTCACGGCCAGGTATGTCCCGCCAGTTGGGAGCCTGGAGACGAGGGTATGGTTCCCGGTAAGGATTTAGTCGGAAAGATATAGGAGGGGTTCTGAATGGAAGACCATGGTAAAATACTGGAGGCCCTTTCCTCCGGTCCTATGAGACCTGGGGAGGTTGCCGACGCTACAGGATTGGACAAAGATTCGGTCTCAAAGGCCCTAAAAAGCCTTAAGGCCGAGGGGAAAGTGATATCCCCTAAGAGGTGCTATTACGGCTTGCCCTAGGGGGTGTTAGCCTGGGGGTGAATGTATGGTTATACAGAGACGGTCTAAACAGAGGGATGCCGTCCTCGCCGTGGTCTCTCAGGAGGGGCTCCACCCAACCGCTGAGGACGTCCTCTTTAAGGTTCGGGAGGAGATGCCTAAGGTAAGTTTAGGTACGATCTACAGGAATCTGGATCAGCTCTGTGATTCCGGCGCTATATGGAAGCTTCCGGTCTCCGATGGCCCCTGCCGATACGAGGGAAATCCCGAGAGGCACCTCCACTCTATGTGCCCTCACTGCGGAGCTGTTAAGGATGTTTGGCCCTCTGGAGATCCTCTCGATCGTTCCTCTTTGCCTGAGGAGTACGGAGAGGCGGACTATAGGTTGCTTTTGATATCGCCTTGCGATAAGTGTAAAGACGGTGGATAGCCCTAGGGCTGTCCACCGTCTTTTTGCGGACTAGGGATTCAGCCTGTATATGGTCCTAGGCCAGGGAATAACCTCCCGTATATGATGAAGCCCGCAGATCCATGCGACGGTCCTCTCCAGCCCTATGCCGAAGCCGCTGTGGACGAAGGTTCCGTAACGACGGAGGTCCAGGTACCACTGGTAGGAATCCATGTCCAAGCCGTCGGCCTCCATCCGGGAGACCAGCTTGCCCAGATCGTCCTCCCTCTGGGAACCTCCTATGATCTCTCCGTATCCCTCCGGTGCCAGCAGGTCGGCACAGAGGACCGTCTCTACGTCGTCGGGATTCTCCTTCATGTAAAAGGCCTTGGCTCCTTTGGGGTAGCACTCGACGAATATAGGCCTGTCGTACTGTTGTGTAAGTACGGTCTCGTCCTCCGCCCCTAGGTCGTCGCCGAAGGCTATAGAGCTTCCCAATTCGTTCAGCTTGACCACCGCGTCTCTGTAGTTGATGTGATAGAAGGGTCCCTCTGTGACCGATTTTAGGGGGTCTAAGTCCCTCTCAAGGAGGGCCAGCTCCTTGGGGCAGTGCTCTAATACCTGCTCTACTGTGTATCGGACAAGCTCTTCCTGGAGGTCCATGTTGTCCTTGTGGTCGTAGAAAGCCACCTCCGGCTCGAGCATCCAGAACTCGGTGAGGTGCCTTCTGGTCTTTGATTTCTCCGCCCTGAAGGTGGGGCCGAAACAGTAGACCTTTCCGTAGGCCGCCGCTGCCGCCTCGGCGTAGAGCTGACCTGTCTGGGCCAAGTAGGCTTTCTGGTCGAAGTAATCCAGCTCAAAGAGCCCCGAGGCACCCTCCCCGATGGCTCCGGTGATTATAGGGCTGTCCACCAGCATAAAGTCCTTATTGTGGAAGAACTCCCTCCAGGACCATATGATCCTCTCCCTGACGGTCATTATTGCTCTCTGTCTCTGGCTTCTGAGCCAGAGGTGTCTGTTGTCCAGCAGGAAGTCGACGCCGTGGTCCTTTTTGCCGATAGGGTATTCGTCGGTGGGGTTGTGGACCACCTTGATCGACGACACCGATAACTCCACCCCTGATGCGGACCTATCGTCCGCCCTGACCGTTCCGGTCACCTCTAAAGAGGTCTCCATCCAGAGCTTTTTAGCCTCGTCGAACGCCTCCTCGGAGACCTCGTTTTTCACCATAACCGCCTGGACGAAACCCGATCCATCCCTTATCTGGAGAAAATGGATCTTCCCGGAGCTCCTTTTGTTGTACATCCATCCCTTGATGACCACCTCTTCTCCTAGGTGACCTATCATTTCTTTGATGCTTATCCAAGGTGTTCCCATGAGTAAAGCCTCCTCGTCGTTCTTTATCTTCCCGAAACAGGGCAAGTATATGATACACTAAGTTTGAGATTTCATTTTGTCACAGTGGGAGGGCTTTGCTTGGATTTTCCTCGACTTATGATAGCCGACGAGCGGCGGGAAGATGTAATTCCCCTCGGAATCGTTCTGGCGGCCACTATCAGATCAATGGGGATTCCTCTGAGGCTTTTTGCCGGAGGGATCGACGACCGCTATCTCAGGATGCTTTCCCTGGGAACCGGTCAGGAGGTATTTTCCATCGATCCTCTTCAGTTCAAAAGCGAATCGGAGGTTCGGTTTTTCTTCGGGTCTATGGCTAAGGGAGACTGTCTGAATCTAATTCTATCCCCCTTAGGGGTTGCCGTCGCCGAGGACCGAATGGTGATTAACCAGGGCACCGTGGACTTGGCCAGGATCCTCGACTGTGGCGTGGTCTCCATGGTCCACGCAAACCCCTTGGCAAGTATCACCGCCAGGGTGATGGCAGGGGTATGGGAGAGATTTTCGAAGGAAAACGTAGACCTCTACGGCGCGGTTTTTTCCTCGGTCCTTAATCCCAGGGAATACCAGCTTTTAGAGATAGAGCTGGGACGGTCCATTCCGTCTATGGCCCTGGGCTACGTCCCTAGATACATGGAGAGGCGTATGATTTCGGTGGTGGATCTCTGTTCCGATCCAAGGGTAGCTCAGCCTATAGTCACCTTAGGTTCCCAGCTTAAGTCTATGACGGGGCAGATAGACTGGTCCGCTCTCATGGCTTTCGGTGAATATCGAACTAATCTTGACGTGCCAGCAAAATCCATAGAGCCTCTGTCCGGTGCTCCTGCTGTGGCGATCATTACCGACGACTCTCTTTCCATGGGAATAGATAACGATATAGCCCTCTTTCGGGCTATCGGATGCCGGATTATCCCGGTGTCTTTGACCAGGGAGATTGTCCCACCGGAGGCTAAAGCGATCTACTTTCCTCACGGGCTAGGGCACGTGGCACTGAAGAGGCTGATCAACAACCGTCCTCTGTTCGACCAGGTAATTAACCTCCCTCTGAGGGGCAGGGCCACCTTGATCAACGGCGGCTTTTCCTCGGTATGGGGAAAGTGGTATGCCCTTTCGGAGGACAGCATGGATCGAGTCGCTGGGTTAGGCGCCTTCGAGGAAGGGGTTATCGTAGCTCCCCATTTTAGAGGTGAAGGTGTGGCGGTGGATATAGAGCCTCTACCGGGGGCCAGAGAGACCTTGCACTACGAGGAAGGGGAAAAGATGAGAGGCTACCTCTCGGGCTTTATGAAATCCTCCCTGGGAATCCCCGGTAAAGGGCTCTGTTCCTGGGCCCTTCGGGAATCGGACACGAAGAAAGAGCTAGGAGAGGCCATTTGGAAGATAAGAAAGACCGTAGGCAGTCAGGCAAAGATAGAGCTGTGGAGCTGTCCTGAGCTGATAAAGCGGTGGATCAGGACCGAGACCAGATAGATCTGGAGGTGGAGCGAATGGTCAGAATAGAGGATGTCGTAAGGGATAGATGGAGCGATGAGGACCCTATCCTTTGGTGGGACGGAACATGGTGGAAGGCGCAGGAGATTTTTGACCTCGCTTCCAGGATGGAGGCCTCTTTGGCAAGGGCAGGCTTTCTTAGAGGTTACCGTTTGGCGGTTTTGATGCCTAACTGCCCCGCCCTGTTGGCCCTGTCCCTGGCCTGTTGGAGGCTAGGGGGGACGGTAGCGTCTTTAAACCCCGCCTCCGGTGCGGAGGGACTGTTGGCCGCCTTAAAACACGGAGAGCCTTCGACGGTGGTGGTAGGGGAGTCTATCGCCGAGAAACTCGCCCCTGCGTTGGATCTAGCCGAGGTAGGGTGGTCGTCCATCTCCCCTGAAGGAGAGGGAGAGCCCTTTCGATGCGAAAGCTGTGCTCCCTCCAGCGACGACATAGCCCTGCTTTTCGCCACATCAGGCACTACCGGAAGGCCTAAGGCGGTTCCCCTTACCCATAATAACGTTATAAGCGACGTCCAGCAGTCTCTGGATAAAGTCAGGATGATAAACGAAGAGGACGTTTTCCTCAACGTGTTGCCTAACTTCCATACATTAGGTTTCGTGGTGAGCGGAATACTGCCCCTTATAACCGGTTGTCGGCAGGCGATTATGCCCTCTTTTATGCCCCCCGAGAGGGTCTTGGACTGTATAGATCTCTCTGAGGTCACCGTTATGGTTGGAGTCCCCACTATGCTTCGCTTCCTTGTCGCAGGAGCGTCTAAGGCCGGAAGGCGTTTCTCCTCCATAAGGCTGATAATCAGCGGTGGAGACCGTTTCCCACCTGAGCTTGACCGTCGGGTGGAGGACGTCTTCGGAGTCCCCGTTCTCGAGGGTTACGGTCTGACCGAGTGTTCCCCGGTGCTTGCGGTGAATCCCGATTATAGCTCCAGAAAACTTGGGACCGCAGGCCCCATTCTGGACCAGGTGGAGTGGCAGGTTAGGTCCGAGGATGGAGTGGTTTTGGACGTCGGCGAGGAGGGGATCCTGTGGGTGAGAGGCCCCTCTGTGGTGACCGAATACTTCGGAAGTCTCCCTGGGACAGGCGATAGGTTCGAGGATGGCTGGTTTAACACCGGCGATGTGGTTGTCGTCGATGGGTCCGGTTATGTCTCCATAATGGACAGGGCTTCCGATGTGATAATCGTAGGAGGTTTTAACGTATATCCTCAGGAGGTCGAGAACGTGTTGGTCTCTTTTCCTGGGGTTAAGGAGGCGGCGGTGGTGGGCCGTTCAAACTCGATGAGCGGACAGGTTCCCCACGGCTACGTTATCGCCGAAGGGGAGGATATCTCTTCCTCCGATCTCATAGCCTACTGCAAGGAAAAACTGGCTCACTATAAGGTCCCCAGGAAGATCCATTTTGTCCAGAATCTCCCTAGGAACAGTCTAGGTAAGGTCCTGCGGCGTGTTTTAAGGGACGAGTTAGGCGGAAAGCGATAGCCCTAAGGCCCTTATGGCGTCCTCTACCTTGGAGAACCTGAACTCCGAGTCCTTAAGGATGTTGCCTATGGCTATAAAATCCCCTCTTCCAAAGGCTTTGAGAGCGGCTCTGTCGCTGGCGGTGTCCCCAAAAAACAGGGGCCAGGATTTCCCCAGCCTGTGGCAGACCGTCTCAAGCCCTTCAGGAGAGGGTTTTTTTATTCCGTCGTCGGAACACACCGCTCGGTCTCCTGGGAGGTCCTCCCATCCAAGGGCGAGAAGGGCGAGAGAAAGTTCCTTTCTGGATCTGCCGGTGTATATGCCTACAGGCAGAGGGATTTTCCTCCAGTTGCGGTTAAGCAGAGGCCTCTCGTTTCTCCACAGCCCAGGATCTCCCTCGAACACCGGCTTTCTCCTGAGGATCTCGAGGGTTTTCTCCTCTCCAAAGTAGAGCTCTTCGCAGATCTTTCTGGTCTGCTCGTAGGGCAGAATGTCGCCTATAGACTCTTTTACCCACGCTGTAAAAGTTTGGCCGGAGTCTTCGGCCTCTTTCAGTTTTTCCTCCCACTCCCAGGGGGTCGGGAAGCTCTCATCTAGGCCGTTTTTGCCCTTAGCCGCCGCGAGGGAAAGGATTCCCCAGCAGATATCGTAATCGTCGTTTAAAAATGAAAATCTCTTGGAAACCTCAAAGTGCCTTACGGTGAAAGGGGATGAATCGTTATTCCGTCCCAGTATATGCTCCCATACCCTCGGTATGGATTCCCTTATTACCTCGGGGAAAGATTTGGCCGTATCCATCAATACCCCGTCTACGTCGAAAATAATGCAGTCCGCCTTTAGCGGTGATAGAATCGCCATAATTAACTCCTCCAGCTGATTAGAAATGACGATCTATTCTAGATGCTTATCGGTTTAAAGGCAAGGGGGTTACCTCAGGTAGTATGACAAGGAGGCTTATATTTATGATAGAGATTCCCCTTAGACGAAACTGTCCTACCCCTCTTTATCGCCAACTGGCGGATCACCTCGAAAGGATGATTCACCTAGGGGCCCTTTCGCCTGGAGAGAGACTTCCAGGCAGTCGGTCTTTCGCTCAAAGCCTGGGCGTCAGCAGGATGACCGTCGTCGAGGCCTATAGAGCTCTTGAGGAGAGGTCTGTAGTCGTCCAGAGAGGTAGAAGCGGTGCCTTTGTCTCCGGCGATTTCGATATCTCTCAGGATGTCCACGACGTCGCCTCTCCTCTTTGGTCTATGGATGGCGAATCCCCCTCTTCCTATCTGGTGCCGGTGGCGGAGCTTTCTCGCATAGCGAGGGACGTCCTCTCCAGGGAGGGAGCGGAGGCCTTAAGGGACAGTTCTTTAGCGGGGCTAGAGGGACTTCGCCACAGTCTGGTGCTCCACAGTGCGTCGAGAGGTATACCGGGGGACTGGCGGGACGTGATAGTTACATCTGGAGGAAGGCAAGGTCTCGTCGTGTCTTTTGCTTTTCTGAGAGGAATAGGGGTTTCCTCCATCCTGATGGACAGGTTAAACTACCCTGCTGCGTGGAGCCTTGCCCAGGCGGAGGGATTGAAGGTAGTTCCCTTCGACGATCACGACCATCTTCTGGCTCTCATGGAAAGTTCTCTGGAGGATAGTGCGGTTTACCTGGTTCCCAGCTTCGCTAACCCCACCGGCATGACCATAGATCTTACCGAGAGGGAGGCGATTCTAGACCTGTCCCATAAAAAAGGGCTGTGGATAGTGGAGGACGACGCCTACGGAGAGCTTCGGTACGGACAGACAAGCGTTCCCGCTATGAGGTCGATGGACGATGGTGAGAGACTGATATACCTGGGATCCTTCAGCCAGGCTCTGTTTCCCGGAATGAGACTGGGATATTCTATGGTTCCCTCTAAAGCGAGGGAGTCTTTTTTGTCCTCTCTAGGCCAAAGAGGGGGCCCGGCGTCCTCTTTGGTCCAGTGCATAGCCCGGAGATTCATATCCTCCGGGGGGTTAGAACTGGCCCTGGAGAGGGTTCGGTTGGAGATGGCCTGTAGGATGAAAAAGCTTTCCTCCGAGTTAAGCAAAAAAGGCCTACCTTGGCGTTATTTAATGCCTCAGGGAGGCATATACCTTTGGCTGTCCACCCCTGGGCTGGAGGGAGAGCAGGTGGCCGAGGTGGCCCTTAGAGATGGACTTTCACTCTCCCCTGGAAGGTCGTTTTCCATAGATGGATCTCCTGTCGAGGCGGTGAGGCTATCGGTTTCGGACATCGACTGTACTTCCATACCTCCAGCTGTAGAGTCGCTGTATCGCTCTTTGAGACGCTATTTATCCTGTTCAGGAGGAAAATAGCGGTGGATGTTTTTCTTCCAAAGCCATAGAGCTGTCGCAGCGGTGGCCGATCCTCCAAGAAGCCCTAGGACTATATAGTCTATCCTTCCTCGTCCCAGCAGATACCCTCCCATCCCCGCCAGGGCGTAGCCGTAAAGCACCAAAGTCGTTATCGATAGCCACATGACGACCATTCTCATAGATATCGCTCCTCTCCGTTTTGTCCGTAAATGATACCATAGGGTGGAAGGGGTTATGTTAACCGATAGGTTTTTTAAGTTGACGAATATCTACTGGGTATGTTAACCTACCAGGTGTTTGTTATCCTGCGAGGGGGAGTGGTTGACCATGAAGTCCGAGGATTTGCTTGAGCTTCTTAACCTGGATCTTGACGATCTGTTGGCTAGGGCCTATGAAGTGAGGTGCCAAAGAGGGGCGGTAGTTGAGCTGTGTTCCATCGTCAACGCCAAGTCAGGCTGTTGTAGCGAGGATTGCGTCTTCTGTGCCCAATCAGGTCGATGGGGATATTCGGGGCCTAAGGCGATGATAACTAAAGACCAGGCGTTGAGTGTCGGTTACCGCTGTCTGGAGTCGGGGATTTCCAGGTTATCGCTGGTGACCAGCGGAAGGTCCCTCTCCGATAGGGAAGTCGATTTTTTTTGCTCCATCTACGAGTCTCTATCCGAAATAGGGATAGGGCTCTGCGGGTCCCATGGCTTACTCTCCGAACCTCAGATGAGACGGCTCGCCACCTCTGGGTTATCCCGATATCACTGCAATCTGGAGACCGGTCCGAGGTTTTTCCCTCAAATATGCGCTACTCACGGCTTTATGGACAAGATCGAGACCTTGAAGGTCGCCAGAGGCTGCGGTTTAGAGCTATGCTCTGGAGGGCTTTGGGGGTTAGGTGAGGGTGACCTGGACAGGGCGGAGATGGTTCTGGCGTTAAGGGAGCTCAAGGTCGAATCGGTCCCTATAAACTGCCTTATCCCTGTCGGAGGAACCCCTATGGAAGGAGCTTCTCCTCCTAGGGTCGATACCGTTCTTCGGTGGGGTGCTGTCGCCCAGATAGCCCTGCCCTGGGCCACGATCCGTTACGCAGGAGGAAGATCGTGTCTGGGAGAGCAGGTTAGCAGAGGCCTTAAAGGAGGGATAGGGGGCCTCCTTACTGGGGACTATTTGACGACGTCTGGTAGCGATGTGAGCAAGGATGTGGGACTCATAAGGTCCCTAGGCCTTAAATTGTCCAATTTTTAACGGGCTGATGGTCTTGCCTAACTTAGTGGCCCTGATCGCCTTGGCTAAGTTGGTCAGCCTATCCCTCGAGGACTACGAGAACGACGGAACCCTTAAGTCCAGATAAAGATACGGAGCGCGAAGGGATATTACGTTCGCGCTCCAAGGCGAGATTGTATATCTCTTCTGTTCATGGTACTATTAAGACAATTGTACAATTCGTCTTTTTACGGGGGGAGATCAACCATGAGAGATTCGAGGATATACACTACTTCGGCAGATTACGCCTATCAGGAACTCAGGCACAAGATCATAACGAAACAGCTCAAACCCGGTCAGAGGTTGCCGGAGGTAAACGTGGCGGTCCAGATGGGGGTGAGCAGAACCCCGGTCAGAGAGGCCCTCAGAAGGCTGTCCAGCGAGGGTCTGGTGATAATAATACCTAACAGCGGGGCCCGCTTGGCGTCCCCTAGCGCCAAGGAGATGGAGGATACGTTTATAGTCAGGGAGATGCTTGAATGCCTCTCGGTGTCCGCTGCGGCGGAAAAGGTGCAGGATAAACATCTTCGCCGGATGGAGGAATACATTCTCGACGAGGTCAGGGCGGTGGAGGATAAGAACCTGGAGTTCTATCTGGAGGCTTACGAGGGGTTTCATCGGACCGTCGCTGAGGCCAGCAGCAACCGCATTCTGAGCGACTACATAGAGAATATCCTGGCCAGAACCAACGCCTATGTGGTTTTCTTCGATCCCTTTTACGAGCAGGACGAAAACCCCACCATAGGCGAGCATAAGGCCATAATCGGAGCCCTGGAGAAGAGGGACTCCTCTCTGGCTGTGGACCTTATGAGGTCTCATCTTCGGCGATCGGTTTCCTGCCTAAAGCTTTCCGACGAAGCCTAATACCCTAAAGCCTCGGTCTGTGAGAAAATAGGCCTTCTTCTGGGGATAAATATGGTGTGACATATTTTCTGAGACGAAAAGCTCAAGCATTGGAGGATATTAAATGACCAAGAGAACCCTTCCCACATTGGACCTTAAAAGAGGTTACGCCAGAATAAAGGACGAAATCGACGTAGCTGTAAAAGAGGTCTTTGAGAGCCAGTATTTCATAATGGGACCTACTCTGTCCGCTTTTGAGTCGGACGTAGAGCGCTATCTGGAGGTCCCGAGGGCTATAGGATGTGCCTCCGGCAGCGATGCCCTTCTCCTGGCCCTGATGGCCCTCGACCTCAAGCCTGGAGATGAGGTTATAACCACCCCTTACTCCTTTTTCGCCACCGTCAGCTGCATAACAAGGCTTGGAGCGACCCCTGTTTTTGCCGATATAGACGGGGATAGCTATAACGTAACCGCCGAGTCGGTACTTTCGAAGGTGACCGAGAGGACGAAGGCCTTTATTCCCGTACACCTTTTCGGACAGATGGTCCATCTTGAGAAAATGAGATCCGAGCTGGAGGGCAAAGGTATCGCCATAATAGAGGATTGCGCTCAGTCCTTCGGCTCCTGGAGGGAGATCGACGGTGCTCCCGTCCGCTCCGGTTCCTACGGTGTCATGGGCTGTTTCTCCTTCTTCCCGACGAAAAACCTGGGATGCTGTGGAGACGGTGGAATGGTGGTATCCAGAGATCAGGCCCTGGCCGACAGGCTGGCCAAGCTCAGGGTCCACGGTGCAGGGACGACCTACTATCACGATGAGGTCGGTCTCAATAGCCGTCTTGACGCTATTCAGGCCGCTATCCTCAGGGTTAAGCTTCGCCACCTGGATCGCTGGAATGAGGAGCGCAGGGCCGCGGCGGACAGATATAAGCTCCTGTTCGCGGAGAACGATCTTCTGGACTTGGTCACCCCTCCTTCGGAGGATGAGGGTAACTACCACATCTATCACCAGTACGTCCCCAGGGTTCAGGGCGACAGAGATGGTCTGGTGGATTTTTTAGGAAAAGAGGGTATCACCTCTCGGGTCTACTACCCTGTGCCTCTTCACCTTCAGAGATGTTTCTCCTTCCTCGGTTACGGAGAGGGCGATTGTCCTGTCTCGGAGAAGCTCAGTAGGCAGTCCATAGCTCTTCCTATATTCCCTGAGCTCGAGGCGGACGAACAGGAATGGGTGGTTTCCACGATAGCCAGGTTCTACGGCAAAAATTAGTAAAAATACCGGTGTATTTTAGTCTGTTTTGAGGTAGTATATAGGGACAAAAAGACATTGGAGGTGAGGGAATGTTTCCCTTCTTTTTCGATCCAACGATGATGTTCCTGATACCCGCTTTGATTCTGGCTTTCTGGGCCCAGTCGAGGGTTAAGTCGACTTTTGCCCAGTACAGCCAGGTAGGTTCCCGAAAGGGGGTCTCCGGCTCCGACGTGGCCCAGGCTCTTTTAGGTCGTTTTGGGCTATCCGATGTCCCTGTCAGGGCCATCTCTGGAAGCCTTACGGACCACTACGACCCGAGAGACAGAAGCCTTAGCCTGTCCGAGTCGGTCTACGGAAGCACCAGTATCGCCGCCATCGGAGTAGCGGCTCACGAGGTTGGCCACGCTATGCAGCATCAGGAGGGCTATATGCCTCTCCAGATCAGAAACGCCATAGTTCCGGTGGTGAACATAGGTTCTACGGCGGCTTTCCCTCTGTTTTTCATCGGTCTGCTTTTCAAAGGCCAGATGCTCATGAACCTGGGTATAGTCCTCTTTCTGGGAGTCCTGGTGTTCCATGTGGTGACCTTGCCTGTAGAGCTTGACGCCAGCTCGAGGGCCCTGAGGGTTCTGGAGGGAACCGGTATGTTGGCTTCCGACGAGATAGTCGGTGCGAGGAAGGTCCTCAACGCTGCGGCCTGGACCTACGTCTCTGCGACGGTGATGGCGGCAGCTCAGTTGATAAGGCTTTTGGCCCTTAGAAACATGGTCGGTGGCGACGACTAAAGGGTATCTCTAGAAGCTCTAATCCTCGGAGAGATCGTTCCGACGTAGCCCATTTGAGCCCGTATACTCGACCTGCCGTCGTGTAGAACGAATGGGGCGACAGGATGTCGCCCCAAGCCGAGGGGGCACAGGACGTGCCCTCCGAGGCGGTTCGTACGAAACAGGCAGGTCGAGTATATGATTGGGCGAAACAGGGCGTAGGCGGGACGATCTCTCCGAGGGGACTCGAAGGTGACTTTCTAGAGGTTCTCTAAGGCCGAAAGGAAAGCCTTTTCATCCGGTACAGGCTATACTAAGATAGGGTGGCCCTCCTCAGGAGAGGCCACCTTTTACGTGTATTAAGAGAGGAGAACTCGGTATGCCTATACTGTTGCTTCTGTTGCTTCTTTTTTTCGTTCCCTGGATAGGCTTGGTGTTTTTTTTAGTCTTAGGGATATTCCTTCTGGCCCTGATACCCCTTGGTTTTGCCGCAGGGCCACTTTTATCGGTCCTCGCCAGACCGTCGCGGATCACGTCGCTTTTTTTCGACTCTAGGATAAAAAAAGTCCACGCTCTGGAGCATGGGACCTGCCACGTCCTCGCCAGAAGAGGTTATGTCGCTTCACCTGGGGAAGCGGACAGATACGGTTTCTCCCTCCGGTGCGGTTGCGATCCGTCGACGGTTCTGGAGTCGTCTAGGGAGGCTTTAGAGCTCCTGAAGTCGGGGCACAGGGAACTGGCGGTATTCCCCAGGTGTGGGGCTACCCTTGTAGCGACGAACCTGTGTATTTCGGTCATTTTCCTCGGAGCCCTGGCTCTTTCCGGCCACCTTGGGCTTTTTTCCCTGTCTTTAGGGCTTTTGTTGAGCTACGTCTCAGGTCCTATCCTCCTGCCCTTTGTCCAGCGGTGGCTGACCACCGACAGCGACGTCGAATCCCTGTCTATCTCAGGGGTAGAACTTAAATCTGGAGTAAGGCAGGTTGGGGGATTTTCGGTTATCATGTCTGACATGGTATATGTGTCCGTTCAGGAAGAACGTGGCGTTATAGAGGCGGAGGTAATTTAATGGTTTTTGAGAAAAAAGAAAAAAGCGGGCGGCCTTCCAGGCCACCTCGAGGGGGTACCAGGCCCCTTAGGGGCATAGAGGCGGCTCTGGAGGTGTGGCAGGACGTCAGAAAAGGGGCTTTTGCCAGCGAAAGCCTGAGGCGGGTGTCGGAGAAAGTCTCCAACAGAGATCGTCCTTTGACGGCTACCTTGGTTTACTCCCTGGTTCGGAGAGAATCCCTATGGCGTGAGATCGTAGGCCGTTTTTTAAAGACCGGCACCGGTGTCCCCCCTGCGGTTAAAGACGCCCTCATGATAGGTGCCGCCGGAGCCCTCGAGCTTAGGACCTTTGAGCCTAAGGTCCTGGTAAACGCGCTGGTAGAGTGGACTAAAGTGAGGGACGAAAGAGGGGCTAAGGTGGTAAACGCCGTGCTTCGCCGCATAGTAGAGGGAGGCGGGGAGATCCTCTCGGAGATCGAAAACAGCCACGCCTTCGCCGATGTGGCTATGAGGACAGGAACCCCTCTGTGGGTCGCTAGAGCCTGGGAAAATTGTTTTGGAAGGGAGGAAGGCAGGGCGCTGGTGGAGCTACAGTCACAGCCGGTATCCCTCTCTTTGAGGCTCTCTCCTGAGGTGGATAGAGATGGGCTTATCGAGAGACTTCTCGAAAGTGGATATAGCGCTGACCCTTCCCCTGTATCCGCTGGGGCGATACGTCTTCACCGAACCGCCCTCCCGACCGCCCTGCCTGGATTCGAATCGGGAGAGATAACCCCACAGAGCGAGTCGTCTATGGCCTTTTTGGAGAACCTGAGAGGCTCCGCTGTCGGCCCTTTCCTCGATATGTGTGCGGGGCGAGGGGTCAAGACAGGGCAGCTGGCCCAGATGTACCCCGATTCGGATGTAGAGGCCTGGGATCTCTCCGGTCCCAGGATAGGAGCCGCTAAAAAAGAGATGGTCAGACTCGGTATAGGCGAGAGGATATGCTTTGCCGTAGGCGACGCCCTGAATCTATCCCCTTCGGTAAAACCTCGTACCGTTATACTTGACGCCCCTTGTTCAGGAAGCGGGACATGGAGACGGCATCCTGAAGCCAAGTGGAGGTTCACCCAGGAGGATCTAGTCGAATACAGCGGAACCCAGGTTCGGTTGCTGAAAAGGGCTGTAGACCTTGCCGGTCCTGGAGGGACGGTGCTCTACGGTACCTGTAGCCTTTTCCGGGAGGAAAACGAGCAGGTTGTAGCAAGGGTTATGTCCGACCGTCCTGGCCTATTGGAGCTCGATCCTCCTTCCTCTATCTCCTCGATCTCCAGGAAGGGCAGACCTTGGGGACATTACCTCTGGCCCGACTCTCCCTGGTCCGATGGGTTCTACATGGCCCTTCTCGCCGTCAAGGACGAAGGAGGTGTTGGGCGGTGAAAAAAGTCGTTCGTCTAAGCTTGATCCTCGTCTTGCTGGCTATCCTTGGATCGGCTGGAATGGTTTTTTACTCGGTTTTTCTAGGTGGCGAGTCGGTGACCGTACCTCCTATGGTGGGGACCTCCGTCCTGGATGCCGTCTCCCAGGCGGAACGTATGGGGCTTAGGGTCAGGGTGGATCAGGAGGACTCTTTGGAGACCAGAGGCACCGTCATAGCCCAATGGCCTCAGGCGGGGGTAAAAATCCGTACCGAGAAGATCCTCATCCTTAAGGTCAGCAAAGGAGGGTACAGAAAGGCATTGCCCGACCTTCGGGGCTTGGAGTTCTCCATGGCGACTTCCAAGCTAGGCCAGATGGACTTCGTCTTAGGGGACGTAATAAGGGTGCAGAACCAAAAGCCCGCTGGAATGGTCATAGCCCAAAATCCCGCCGCTCCCGTCATGTTGAGCAGGTCGAGGCCCGTCAGTCTGCTGGTCAGCCTTGGGCCTGAAAGGGATCAAAGAGGGCACATAACCGTCCCGGATGTGCTAGGCAAAGACGAGGAGTCCGCCCGTAAGCTGGTTGCGGAAAGCGGTCTCTCCGTCTCGGTGGAGTACGTATACACTCAGGCATCGCCTCCGGGAATGGCTATTTCCATGGTTCCCAGGGCGGGCAATAAGGTCAATCCCGGATCCGCGGTGACCGTTAAGGTGTCCACTATGAAGCAGACAGGAAGCGCTCCTGCGGCATCTCAGCCGGTCAGAGATCCCGCCCCTACCGTGGTTTTGCCCGGATCCGCCGCCGATCCAGGACCTCAGACCGCCCCTGTTTCCCCTGAACCGATCCAGCAGTCCACCGGTGGGGCCAGGGTCGTAGTGGTCAATCCTGGAACGGCTTCGCCTCCCGGGGTTTCGAATCAGGAGACATCCGTCGATTCGCCGGTTTTAGCTTCTCAGGATCAGCCTAGTTCCACGCCGGAGCTAGCTCCGGTTCCGGCAAAGCCCGTCGCTCCAGGAAAGACCGCCAAGGTAAGGTATCAGGTCCCACCTATTACCAAACCCCTGGCTTTGAAGATCGAGATAATAGACAAAGCCGGAGCCAGAGTCCTGGTCAACAAAGAGGTCTCCGGAGGAGAGTACGTATCACTGGACGCTCCCTATAACGGGGAGGCGGCGGTGACTATATACCTTGGAGGAGAGTTTGTATGGCAAGACAGATATCGCTAGATCGAAAAGAGCTTTTAATCGCCCCATCCCTTCTTTCCGCCGATCCGCTGGAGATGGCCACCAGTATAGCTTCCTTAAAGGGACAGCACGATTGGCTCCACGTGGATGTTATGGACGGACATTTTGTCCCTAACCTATCCTACGGGCCCGCTTTGGTGAAGGCCCTCAGAAAGAGGTATCCCCAGGAGATCCTCGATGTCCACCTCATGGTCGAGCCACCGGAGGCCTTTATAGAGTCCTTTTTGGACTCGGACCCCGATTTTCTGACCGTTCACGTAGAGGCCACCGCCCACCTTCACAGGGTTCTCGGCAGGATCAGGGAAAGAGGGGTAAGGCCCGGAGTCGTCCTTAATCCTGGAACTCCGGTGGAGTCGCTCTTTCCGGTGCTCCACATGGTGGATGTGGTCCTGGTGATGTCGGTAAACCCCGGATTTGGGGGACAATCCTTCCTGCGGGAGGTTATGTCAAAAGTCACCGATCTATGTCGATTCAGGGCAGTTCATAACCTCTCCTTCCTGGTGGAGGTCGACGGCGGATTGGGGCCCTCCAACGTCCTTGAGGTAGCCCAAGGCGGTGCTGACGTAGTGGTTATGGGAAGTGCCGTCTTCGGCACCGAGGATCCTGGGAAAACCCTGGAAGAAATTCGAAAAAAAATTGCGGGGGATAGTTAATAATGAAGTATTCGATAGACGACATTGACGTGACGACCTCTGAAAGATACGGCCTTGAAGGAGAGGTTTCCCTTCAGTCCCTCGGTGCCATAATCAGGGAGGAAAGAGAGGCTAAGGGGCTTACGGTGGACTATATGGCCGACAAGACCAAAATCCGCCAGGCATATCTGGAAAGCATAGAGTTAGGCACGATGGAGGGCTTCCACGGAAACGTCTACAAAAGGGGCTTCGTAAAGTGCTATCTTGAGTCCCTGAACATGATGGATCTGTGGCCCTACTACGACGGTATACTCAAAGACAGCGCCTCTAAAGTCGACCCTGACCCCTCTACGCCCCCCCCTCTAGGGGATTTTACCCCTCCTACGAAGGGTTTCAGAAAGGGATCCAGAAAGACGGTCTTTGTCCTTCTACTGTCGGTAATCGCCGCATCTGGATGGTACATATGGTCCAACAAAGACGTCCTTAAAGGGGAGGTCGAGAGGATCCAGGAAGAACAGATGGAGATAGCTCAAAAGTTAAAGGAGCAAAAAGCCAAAGAGGAGGAGGAAAGGTTGGCCGCCGAGGCCCTCCGTCTGGCAGCCTCGGAGGACCAGGATGTAGCGATGGCGGTGCCTCAACTGGCTGATCTTCCAGCCTCCGGAGACAACGGTAAACCTGTGCTGGTGATAGCCGCCGCTAAAGACTCGTGGATAAGGATAACCAAAGAGGGAGAGAGAATCTTCGGCGGAACCCTGAAGGCCGGTCAGGAAGCCAAGGTCGAGGCCGACGGCCGTATCCACGTTATATACGGCAGGCCGGAGACCTTGAAGGTACAGTGGAACGGCAGCAATATAGACCCCTCTACCGAGGGTCCTGGCCCTGTCCATTTCCTGTATACATCGAAGGGAGACTATTCCGCCATATCCCCTCAGGATGCGGAAGCCCTCTGGGCCCAGGCTCCTCTGCCTGAAGAGGCTATAGAGGAACCTCCGGTAGAGGAGGAAAAGGCAGGCCCATCGGTTATGGTCATAAAGGCGGTAAAAGGTGATTGTTGGTTAAAGGCCACCTCCGGGAACAAGACCCACTATGCGGGAACCCTGAAAAGAGGCAACGAGGCATCTATGGAGCTCTCGGAGCCGATTCACGTGGTTTTCGGAAACCCTTCTGCCATATCGGTGACCGTGGACGGCAAGGAAGTCGGCTATTCAGGAACCCCAGGCCAGGTCGCTAGGACAATCTACGGTGTCGATGGGTCCGTAAAGGCCGCTCCTAGATAATGAACAACCTTCACATCATAACTCTGGGATGTCCTAAAAACTCCGTCGACAGCGAGGCCTTAGCGGGATGGCTCGACCCCTCCCGCTGGAGGCTGGTCCAGGACGTCCAACAGGCGGACGTGGTGTTGGTCAACACCTGCGGGTTTATTCAGCCTGCGGTGGAGGAAAGCATCGACGTGATTTTGGATCTGGAGAGGATGAAGGAACAGGGGGCGATAAGGTCCATCGCTGTGGTCGGGTGTATGGTAAACCGATACGGAGAGGATCTCAAAAAAGAGTTTCCCTCGGTGGATTACTGGGCTGAGGCGGAAAAATGGCAGGCCCTGGCCCAGGCTATGGATCTCGGCTCCCGATCCTCGGGAAGGAAGCTTCTCTCCTCCTCTCCCTGGACAAGGTATCTTAAGGTGGGAGAGGGATGCAACACCCGGTGTTCCTTCTGTACGATACCGTCGATAAGAGGACCACTGAAAAGCAGATCGCCGGAGGATCTGGTCCAAGAGGCGGTTGCTATGGTAGAGGAGGGGGCCAAGGAACTCTGTTTGGTCGGCCAGGACCTTACGGTCTATGGACTGGATCTAAAGGGAAAGCCCTCTTTGCCTCTGCTTCTGGATATGCTCGAGGATGCGTTGCCCGAGGACCTCTGGATTAGGCTTTTCTATCTCCATCCCTCCAGAGTGGACAGAGCTCTGTTGGAGAGGGTTCTGGGAAGCCCCAGGATAGTTCCCTGGTTGGACGTGCCTGTCCAACACGTGGACGACCGGATACTCAGGGCGATGAACAGGCCTCCTGTGGAGGCTCACATAAGGGAGCTGTTCAAAATCGGCAGAGAGATGTATCCCGATTTCGCCTTCAGGACCACCTTGATGGTCGGTTTCCCCGGAGAGACCGAGGAGAGCTTTCAATCTTTGCTTGATTTCGTCGAGGACGTCCGGTTTGACCGATTGGGGGCCTTCACCTACTGCGCCGAAGAGGGCACCCCTGCCGCCCTTATGGAGGATCAGGTTCCTCAGGAGATAAAAGACGGCAGGTACGCCGAGCTGATGGAGCTTCAGCAGGAGATATCCCTCTCAAGGCAGAGGAGCTTTGTCGGCAAGGTTATGGACGTTCTGGTCGAGGACGTAGACGAAGAGGACGGCACCAGATGGGGGCGGTCTTTCCGGGATGCTCCCGAGATAGACGGCCTTGTGGCGATCTCCGATGCTGAAGGTGTAACCCCAGGACAGATAGTGAAGGTGTCCATATCGGACGCCTCGGAGTACGATCTCTTTGGGGAGATCCTTCGATGACCGTAGGCGATCGGGGAGGTTTGAAAATATCGGTAGCGACGCTGATGGGGTTGGGAAAAGTGTCCTCTATGCCCGGGACCTTGGTTTCCGCTGTGGCCTGCTTTGCCATGCTGCCCTTTTGCTCTACCTTAACCCTGGTTGTCGCTATCGCACTGACCTTCCCCTTAGGGGTATGGGCCTGTGATGGTAAGCCCGATGGGGCGGTGATAGACCACGTCACAGGGGTCTGGGTCGCTATGATAGGCCACGTCACCCCTATCTCTTTAGGTCTTGCGGTCCCCTCTCTGTTTTTGTTCAGGGTCTTCGGCCTGATAAAACCCTTCCCCGTCTCTATTGCGGGAAAACTCCCTGGAGGGCTGGGGATCATGGCCGACGACGTGGCGGCGGGAATAGTGGCGAACGTCATCCTATGGGGCATCAGGTGGATGTTTATGGGACAGACCCCATCGTTTATGTCGGTTATATAGCGATGGATAACTCTAAGGCAGATCTGGTTTTCCTCATAAAGAGGGCCTTTGACCTTAAAGGCTTAACCTTGGCTCTGGCGGAGTCCTGCACCGGAGGGCTTATAGGAGGGGCGATAACCGAGATCCCCGGCAGCTCGTCCTTCTTTCTCGGAACCGCTGGGACCTACTCAAACCAGGCCAAGATCTCCGTTCTTTCGGTTCCTGAATCGGTTATAGATCGACACGGAGCTGTTAGCCGAGAATGCGCTGAGGCTATGGCGAAGGGGGCTCTTGAGCTTTTCGGCGCCGATATGGCCCTTTCGGTTACGGGCATAGCTGGCCCTGATGGAGGGTCCGACGAAAAACCTGTCGGGTTGGTCTGGTTTGGTCTGGCTGTGAAAGACGTAGAGGTGAAGGCTTTTCATCACCTGTTTTCGGGAGGAAGAAAGGACGTAAGGGACGGTACGGTCAAGAAGGCTCTTATGTCTATTTTTCAGGAGATCAGCGAATCGGGAGGCTAAAGATATGGCAGCAGCAAAAAAGAAAGCTATGACCAGAGACGATATTCTGGGTTTGGCCATCGACGACATAAGGAGCAAGTTCGGCGACGGATCGATCATGCGACTGGGGGAGGGGTCTATGACAGCGGTGGAGGTTATCCCCACGGGGATCCTGCCCTTAGACGTCGCCCTGGGTATCGGTGGATTTCCGAGAGGTCGAATAGTTGAGGTCTTTGGCCCGGAGGGATCGGGAAAGACGACTTTGGCCCTTCACGCCCTAGCGGAGGCCCAGAAGGCCGGCGGTGTCGCCGCCTTTATCGACGCCGAGCACGCACTGGACCCCAGGCTTGCCCACTCTCTAGGGGTAAACGTATCGGAGCTCTATATATCTCAGCCCGACAGCGGGGAACAGGCCCTCTATATCCTGGAGACCTTGGTCAGAAGCGGTGCGGTGGATATAGTTGTAGTGGACTCGGTGGCCGCTCTTACCCCTCAGGCGGAGATCGACGGTAAGATTGGCGATACCCAGGTAGGACTCCAGGCCAGACTTATGTCCTATGGACTTAGACGGCTCACCTCCGCTATCTCCAAGAGCAACTGTGTGGTTATCTTCATAAACCAGCTGAGGGCGACGATCTCCACAGGGTACAGCAGAGGCCCATCGGAGACCACCACCGGTGGACGAGCACTGAAGTTCTACACCTCCGTGAGGGTAGAGGTAAAAAGAGGCAAATCCCTCACCAAAGGGGACGATACCATCGGTCACGAGCTGTGGATAAAGGTGGTTAAAAACAAACAGGCCCCTCCCTTCAGAACCGCCCACGCTACGCTGGTGTACGGTAAAGGCATCCCCCGACTTATGTCCACCGTCGATATGGCTATCGATGCTGGAGTCATAAAGAAAAAAGGCTCCTGGCTGGCCTACAAAGGTGAGACTTTAGGCCAAGGCAAGGATAAAGTCGCCACCTATCTGGAGGAACACCCGGATCTTCACGACGAGATCGTTAAAGCTGTTCTCGACGAGGCCGCCAAGGGATTGGGCTTCGTTCTGGGAGAGGACGAGGATCAGGTTGAAAAAGACGATCTTCCAAACGTCATAGACGTGGACGAAGAGATTATGGATCTAGCTATAGACGACGATGATAGCGTGGATAACGCCGATGTTGAGGAGAAAGCCCAGGACGAGGATTTTTAGCTCAAAAAAGTGCTTGACCGAAACAGGTAGCCTGTGGTATTATTCCTCCTGCGCCGCTGAGAGCGGTGGCCGCAAGGCCGCTGTAACGGAGG